>NZ_JAIVFR010000135.1 GCF_020829685.1 Nostoc sp. CHAB 5715
CGGGAGCTTCATCGCCCGCAACACCTGCTCCGGCAACACCACCACCAACTGGCAGATCGCCGCGGGCAACGCCGTCGCCCCCATCGTCGCCGCGACCGTCAACGCCAGCGCGATCAACGGCAGCTCCTACCCGGGCTCGTTGGGCTCCGGCGACGCGAATGCCAACTTCACGCACTGACCGGGTGAGATTGGGGGCGGTTCTCTCCGTGGCTGCGTGCACCGCCCGGCTCGCCTTGCCGCGCTAAACTCCCCTCCTTTCCCGCCTCCCCCGCCCCCGGCGCGGCTTTCCGCGTCATATCTCCAGGAATACCCCATGGAAGCCGGCATCGTCGGCTTGCCCAACGTCGGCAAGTCCACCCTCTTCAACGCACTGACCAACGCCGGCGTCCTCGCGGCGAACTACCCCTTCGCCACCATCGAGCCCAACGTCGGCATCGTGCCGATCCCCGACGACCGCCTGCAGGTCATCCAGAAGTACATCAAGACGCAGAAGGTCATCCCCGCCGCGCTGCGGCTGGTCGACATCGCCGGCATCGTCAAGGGCGCAAGCGAGGGCGAGGGCCTGGGCAATAAGTTCCTCAGCCACATCCGCGAGGTCGACGCCATCCTGCACGTCGTCCGCTGCTTCCAGAACGCCCCCGGCGGCGAGGAGATCACCCACGTCGACGGCAAGGTCGACCCCATCCGCGACATCGAGACGATCGAGACCGAGCTCATCCTCGCCGACCTGCAGACCATCGAAGGCTCGATGAGCAAGGCCGAGCGCGCCGCCAAGAGCGGCGACAAGGAGGCCATCGCCCGCCTCAGCGTCCTCAAGAAGCTCGCGCCGGTCCTCGACGACGGCAAGCCCGCCCGCGGCGTCGTCTCCTCCCTCACCGATCCCGAGGAGGTCAAGATCGTCAAGAGCCTGGGCATGCTCAGCGCCAAGCGCGTGCTCTACGTCGCCAACGTCGACGAGAGCGACGTGCACGGCACGGGCGAACTGGCCAGCAAGGTCCGCGCCCGGGCCAAGGAAGAGGGGATGGAAGTCGTCCCCGTCTGCGCCAAGATCGAGAGCGAACTCTCCGGCCTCACCCCCGAGGAAAAGAAGGAAATGCTCGTCGCCTACGGCATGGATGAGCCGGCCCTGAGCGCCCTGGCCCGCGCGGCGTACAAGCTGCTCGGCCTGCAGAGCTACTACACCGCCGGCGAGAAGGAAGTCCGCGCCTGGACGGTGCACGTCGGCTCGACTGCGCCGCAGGCCGCCGGGGTCATCCACACTGACTTCGAGCGCGGCTTCATCCGCGCCGAGATCTACGGCGTCGACGACCTGGTGAAGTACACCAGCGAGAAGGCGATCAAGGAAGCCGGTAAGATGCGCGTCGAAGGCAAGGCGTACGTCATGCAGGATGCCGACGTCTGCCACTTCCTGTTCAACGTCTGATCCGGCCGAGTGAACTCAAAGGCTTCCCGTGCCACTGGTCTGACGAAAGTCAGACCAGTGTCTGGCCTTTGCGCAAACCACAATCAAAAGATGGCTGAACTCACCCGACGCATCCGCGAATGAGCAGGAAAAGCAGGACGAACGGGAGTGGAACACCCAATGCCCAAAGAAGCAGAGCCGGGCGAACCTTTCCCGATCGCGACCAAGGCTTTCCAACAGGAGATTGAGGGGCGTTCATGGTGTTCATGCTCACCGAATGCCCTTCCCGGATGAACGTCGCATGTTGAGTGCGTGAGAAAGAGAACATGCGGCACCTTCTTGCGCTTTGCATGCTTTGAAATCCTCGTTTGAAGGCGTTTTCGGCCGCGCGTCGATTCCTGGTAACATCTCAGCCTGCCGCCCGGATGTCCATCCGCTGATGTGCCGTCACACGATGCCCACGGCTTGAAAGGGGTTTTCTCATGCCCGCTCACTCCCTCTCGCAGTTCGTCGCCGACCACGCCGAGGACTCGACCAACTCCGGCCTCTTCGAGCTGGAGTCCGACCGGGTGCTCGAGTGCAACCTCAACGGCATGATCTGGATGAAGGTCGGCGCGATGGTGGCCTACACCGGCCAGATCAAGTTCACTCGCGAAGGCATGCTCGACCAGGGGATCGGCAACTTCCTGAAGAAGGCCATCTCCGGCGAGGGTGCTTCGCTCTCCAAGGCCGAAGGCCGCGGCAAGCTGTATCTGGCCGACGGCGGCAAGCTCATCACCGTCCTCAAGCTCAACAACGAGACCGTCTTCGTCAACGGCAGCGACCTCTTGGCGCTGGAATCCACGCTGAGCAAGGACATCACGATGATGCGGAAGATCGCCGCCATGGCCAGCGGCGGGCTCTTCAACGTCAAGGTCGGCGGCACCGGCATGGTCGCCTTCGGCACGCACGGCGAGCCGCTGGTCCTGCGCGTCAGCCCCGGCAATCCGGTCTTCACCGACCCGCAGGCGACCGTCGCCTGGTCGGGCGGGCTCAGCCCCGAGTTCAAGACCGACATGAGCCTGAAGACCTTCCTCGGCCGCGGCAGCGGCGAGAGCTTCCAGATGATGTTCCAGGGCGAAGGCTTCGTCGTCGTGCAGCCATACGAGGAGGATCTCGCCAAGGGCGATAGCTGATCTTTGGAGCCGTCAGACTTCAGCCCACAGCCTTCAGCTTGAAGACAAAGACACAGAAAATGCGGTTGGCTTCCCGAAAACCGCCGGCGACAAGCATAATCGATGGCTGATGGCTGATGGCTGATGGCTGATGGCTGATGGCTGACGGCTGACGGCTGACGGCTACCCTCCGCCCATGTCCAGCAGCACCCCCTCGCCGTACCCGCTCACTTTCCGCCCGCTCCTCATGGAGAAGGTCTGGGGGGGCGACCGCCTGGGCCGCTTCGGTAAGGACGTCAAAGCCGGGGCGAAGATCGGCGAGAGCTGGGAGCTGGCCGACATGGGCACCACCAGCGCCAGCGGCGCCGGCGGCGGCGCGGCCCGCTCCATCATCGCCTCCGGAGAACTTCAGGGCCGCACGCTCCATGACGCCTTGGCCCTCTGGGGCCACAATCTGCTGGGGGCCGGCCCTTCGCAGACCGGCAGCGGGTTCCCCCTGCTGGTGAAGTACCTGGACGCGATCGAAGACCTCTCGGTGCAGGTGCACCCCTCGCCGCGGTATGCCCGCGAGCACGCCGGCTGCCATCTCAAGACCGAGTGCTGGTACATCCTGGACGCCAAGCCCGGCAGCATGATCTACAAGGGCGTGAAGCCCGGCGTGACGCGCGAGCGGTTCGAGCAGGCCCTGCGCAGCGGCGACGGGCAGGGGTGCGTCGAGATGCTCGCGGCGTTCCCGGCGATCCCCGGCGAGTGCCACAATCTCCCCAGCGGCACGGTGCACGCGCTGGGCGCGGGCGTCCTGGTCGCCGAGGTGCAGACGCCCAGCGACACGACGTTCCGCGTCTATGACTGGGGCCGCAAGGGGCGCGAGCTGCACGTGCAGCAGGCCATGGCGTGCATCGATTTCGGTCCCGCGCCGGAGGCGACGAAGTTCGACCCTTCGCGCCCGCGCACTCGCCTCGTCACCACCGAGTTCTTCACGCTCGATGAAGTGCGCCCCGCCCAAGGCTCGCCGACCACGCTCGGTCAAAGCGGCCGCTGCGCCGTGGTCATGGCCGTCAGCGGTTCGTCGCGCCTCACCAGCACCGCCGGCGCCTTCGCCCCGATCGAGCTTCGCGCCGGCACGACGGCCCTGGTGCCGGCGGCCCTCGCCGGCGACGCCCGCGTGGAAGGCGTCGCAGGCGGCTGCTCGGTCCTGCTCGCGCAGGTCGGCCAGTAGGCCCGGCAACTCGAGCCTTCGTTTCAGTTTTCCCCGCCGCACACAAGGCCCTCTTTCCCACACACCCCGCACGACCATGAAAGCCTCCACCCTTCGACACGCCAATGACGCCCGCGCCATCTCCATCATGGGCGACGTCTACCGCTACCTCGTGACCGGCGCAGAGACCAACGGCGAGCAGGCCGTGCTGGACTGCGTCATCGGCCCCGGCGGCGGCCCCCCACCCCACACCCACACGAACGAGGACGAGACCTTCGTCGTACTCGAAGGGCGCGTGACGTTCCTCATCGGCGACAAGGAGGTCGTCGCCGGCCCCGGCACGTGCGTCTTCGCCCCCCGGGGCCAGCGCCACCGCTTCACCAACCGCGAATCCACCCCCGCCCGCTTCATCCTCACCCTCTCCCCGGCCGGGCTTGAGGACATGTTCGCCGCCTGCGGCGTCGAAGTCCCCCCCGGCACGACCGCCCCCGCGCCAGTCACCGACGAAATGATCGGCAAAGTCATGGCCGCGTGCCCGAAGTACGGCCTGATGATCGAGCCGCCGCAGTAAGCATCTCGCCGCTCACGAGCATGCCTGCGCATGCATAAAGCGCATGGAGCGGTGAAAACCGCCGCTCCATGCGCCTTTGACAGTCCTTACCCCTGCTCATTCACTTGCGACGGCGGCGCGAGGCAATCACGCCCGCCACGCCCAGCAGCGCACCAGCGCCCGGAGCGGGAATGACCGCCGGCGTATTAGGCGTGGTTTCATACGCCCAGCGCTCCACTTGCCAAGCCCCGTCCTGGCGGTTGACATAGAACCCCGTGTGATGCACCAGCGCCCAGCCGTAGTGCGTCTGCCCCGCGATCGTCAACTCCAGCCCGATGACCATGGAGCTCGGAAGCGAGACCTGATAAGTCGCCCACGACGTGGCGGGGTCGACGTAGCGCAGATAGTCGATGCCGAAACCGCTGAAGCCGCGGCCCCAGCCGGCGATGACGCTCGACGAAAAGCTGCCGGAGCCAGGACCGACGGCGGCCTGTCCCGAATAGTCAGTAGGCCGGTTATACGAGGTGATGGAGTCCGACTGCGACGACGGCGGCCGGACAAAGCCGGCAAAGTCAAAGACGGGCGTGACCCCGATGCGGACGTTCGGCCCCGTCCGCCAGTACAGCTCCGTGAGCGAACTGCTCGTGCTCGGATCCTGGTACCACTGGTCGATGCTCGTTGGCGTCGCAGATCCGTTCTGCACTGCTTGGAGCGGATCAAACTGCATCCCCGGGAAGACCTGGCTGAACCCGCCCAGTGCCGTGGGCAGCCATGAATAATGGGGATTCGCCGAGTACACCAGCAGCTCGGCCTGAGCCGTCGCGGCGAAGCAGGCCAACGCCGCGAACCCCGCAAGACCCCGTGCGTTCATGCTCATGGATCATCCTCCTGGCGACTGAATGTCGCAGCACATCGACGCGTACAGCCCGATCACACCGGGCTTCAGAAAAACGTGAGACGGCGAGCTGCGCCGTCTCACGCGAATGGTGTATCTGCCCAGCCAGACCGTTTATTTGCGGCGGCGACGTGACGCGAGCATGCCTGCCAAGCCAAGGACCGCTGCCGCACCCGGAGCGGGGATGGCCGCCGCAGTGTTCGCCGTGGTCTCGTACGCCCAGCGCTCGACGACCCAGTCGCCGCGGGTGGGGTCGCCGAAGAAGTCACCCGTACGGCGGATCAGCGCCCAGCCGTAGTGCGTCTGCCCGGAGAGCGTCAGCTCAAGACCGATGACCATCGAAGCACCCAGCGATCCGGTGACGAGCTCGAAATGCGTTCCATGATCGACGTAGTACTCATACTCGCCGCCCATGGCTTGAAAGCCGCTCGACCATCCTGAAACCACTGTTGACGCAAAGGAGCCGCCGGGACCGACCGCGCCGGCGGCGCTGAAATCCGTAGGACGCGCATAGCCGAACTCGCCCCCGTCGAGGCCAGGACGAACCAGTCGCCTGAAGCCCGCAACCGGCGTGACGGCGATGCGGATGTTCGAGCCGGCATTCCACGTCACCACCGTCGGTGAACTGCTGCCCGCGGGGGAGACGTAAAACTGGTTGATGCTGGTGCTGGTCGGCGCGCCCGTCTGCGATGCGCCTTGGAGCGGGTCAAACTGCATGCCCGGATACGTGTTCGGACCGACTTGCTCAGTCCGTGTCCACGGATACGACGGCGAAGCCGTGAAAACCTGAAGGTCCGCCTGGGCGGCGGCGGCCACCGACAGCAATCCGGCAACGGCAACAACTGAACGCTTGCTCATCGCAATCTCCTCTTCTCGTAAATAGTCCCCTACCGCATTCAGGCATGAATATGCCCGCACATGGCTATTCCGTACCGCATTGGCGAGTGTTCCAGGATTCCCATCCTTCCAGCATTTTCTTATCAGACGCTGGGTTTCCCTCAGGCTTTACATTTCGGTCACGCACCCTCACGCCAAAGCACTCCACTTACTTAAGCAGAAGAACGCAACCCTCAGGTCATCCATCAAGGATTCCCTGGGGGCGTTTCTCATCGTCCGCAATGCCGCCAGGACCACAACGCCCTCGTACAGCACATTTGATAATCCGATCCTTCCTTCTCGTCTTCTCGGCGTGGACGAGAGAATCCACGCGGACACGACAAGCATTATTGTCCGTCGTGTTCATGGCGGCCGCAAGCAATCTTGCGAAGCACGAATGACATTCTGGGGAAACCGCTGGGAAAGCTTCATGCCTTGTTCACGATTTCAAATTCCTCATGCTCCAAGCAAAAGAGCCGCACAAACGTGCGGCTCTTTCTCGAAAGAACTGGACGCGGGAAGGATCGAGGCCATCAAGCCCGCCGCACAGCCACAGGTACGTCCCCGGCGGCTCACGGAGCCGGGGGCAGCGAGATCACTGCTGCGGTGTTGGGCGTCGTCTCATACGCCCAGCACTCGACCTCCCACCACGGCTCGAGGCCGCTGCCGCCGCCGGTGCGGTTCACCAGAGCCCAGCCGTAGTGGGTCTGGCCGGAGATCTTCAGCTCCAGGCCGATGATCATGGTGTCCGGGAGGGTGTGAAGGATGTACTCCCAGGGAAACATTCCAAAGGTGGCGTAGTCGACGCCGAAGTCGTTGAAGCCCCGGCTCCAGCCCACGAGGACTTCATTGGAGAACGTATTGCCGGAGCCGACGGAGGCCGCCGCGCTGAAGTCCGTCGGCGCCGAATAGGAAGTGATCCCGTCGGGGCCGCTGCCGGGGCGGATCAGCCCGGCGAAGTCGGCGACCGGCGTCACGGCGATCTTCACGTCCGTCCGCGACGCGCGCCAATAGAGCTCCGTGGGCATGCTGCTGGTGACGGGCGATTCGTAGAACTGCTGCATGCTGGTGTTGGTGGCTCCGCCGGTCTGGGTGGACGCCTGAAGCGGGTCAAAATCCAGGCCGGCAAACCCGCCGCCCGACGTGTTGATTGTCGGCGTCCAGGGGTAAGACGGCGAAGCCGTGAACACCTGGAGCGAGGCTTGGGCTGAGCCCGCCAGCGCGAGCATCACGGCCGGTGCAACGAACAACCGAGTATTCATGAGAGCTCTCCTGTATCAACCTTGTGCGATATGCGAGCGCAGAACACCTGCGCCGTGCGCACCGCACGGACGAAACCGCGTACTCACTTCACCTGCCGCCTTCCTTTGACTCTCGATGTCTGCTCTTATCGACGGCGACGCGAAACAACCATGCCCGCGAGGCCGAACAGCGCCGCGACACCCGGAGCGGGGATCGCCGCCGCGGCACCGGGCGTCGTCTCATATGCCCAGCGCTCGACCTGCCATGAGCGCCCCAGTCGGTTCGGATAAGCGCCCGTACGATGCACCAAAGCCCAGCCATAGTGAATCTGGCCCGAGATCGTCAACTCAAGACCGATGACCATGCTCTCCGGCAGCGATTCATAGATAAACGGCGGGAAAGGCGTGATGTTGTTCAGCGCGTAATCCACGCTGAAAGACGAGAAGCCCCGCCCCCAGCCGACAATCACTTCCGACGCAAACGCCCCGCCGGGACCAACGCTCGCGGCGGCGCTGAAGTCCGTTGGACGCGAGTACGTTGCGTGGTCCTGATTCAGCCCAAACGCTGTGACAAAGCCGGCAAACCCCGCGACAGGCGTCACGGAGATGCGAACATTAGAGCCGGCGCTCCAATAAAGCTCCGTCGGCGAGCCGCCCGTGGGCGGCGACATGTACCACTGAGTGATGCTGTTGCTGGTCGATGCCCCGCTCTGGCCAGGGCCCTGCTGCGGATCAAACGCCATGCCGGGGAACGGGCCGCTCGAGTTGAACCCTGACGGCATCCAGGAATATGACGGCGAAGCCGAGAACGCCTGGAGCGAGGCCTGGGCCTGAGCCGCCAAGCCGGCCATCATCGCGGACGCAACGATCAAACGAGTATTCATGAGCATCTCTCCTGATCCGAGCCGTGCAAGAAACCGCTGCGGCACGCCCGCGGCTGCTCCCCACACCAATCATGTCTCTCTTGGTTTGCAACCAGCAATCTCTTTTCCTTCCATCCGGCTCGACTCACCGCCGGCGATATCCCAGACACACTCCGGCAAGGCCGAAAAACGCTCTCGCGCAAGGATCGCGAATCACCGCCACCGCCGAAGACCTGCAAGTCCGCGCACGCAGCGGTCGCCATACTTGCCGCAACAACGGCGAACGCGAAATGCGTTCTCATGCCACCTCTCCCTTCGCTCGCATCATGGGCTCGCGATGATCAGGCCCGTGCATCCTCTCGCGCGTCACATCGACTTGCAAGATCAAACGAGTTCAATTTCTCAACTTCATCAATTGCATAAAACAAAGCCCCAGGAATACTCCCGGGGTTTTGTATGTTTTACACCTGAACAGGTGGCCAATTCAACATCAATTCATGACTTACTTCTTGAACGCGTTCACCGCATTGCGGATCGCGGTCTGAACCTGCGCGAAGTGCGCGTCGGTCAGGCCGTGGTGCATCGGCAGGCTGAAGACGCGCTGGCCGAGCGTGTCGGCGACGGGCCACGCGGCGCTCTGCATGCCCATGAACGCCTTGAAGGCCGGCTGCTGCGGGAGGCTGCGCGGGTAGTGGACAGCGGTGGGAACACCCTCGCCCATGAGGCTCTTGCAGAACTCGTCGCGAGAGCAGCGGAGCTTGTCGAGATTCAGCTTCGCCGTGTACAGGTGGTAGACGCTGACGGCGCCGGGGGTGACGCGCATGGGCGAGAGGTATGCCTCGAACTCCGCCAGCAGCGCGTCGTACCGGGCGGCGGCCTTCTGGCGGGCTGTGGTCTCCTGGGGCAGGCGGTCCAGGCGCGAGCAGGCGATGGCGCCGGCCATGTCGTTCATGCGGTAGTTGTACCCGACCTGCTCATGCAGGTACTTCTCGGTCTCGCCGTGGGAGCGGAGGAGCTTGATCTGGCGCGCAAGGGCGTCGTCGTTGCAGGTGATCATGCCGCCTTCGCCGGTGCCGAGGTTCTTGGTGGCGTAGAACGAATAGGTCACTGCGTCGCCGAACTTGCCGACCGGCTGGCCCTTGAAGGTGGACAGGTGCGACTGGGCACAGTCGTAGACGACCTTGAGGCCGTGCTTCTGGGCGACATCCTGCACGCCCTCGATGTTCACGGGGGTGCCGTACATGTGGGTGGCGGCGACGCCCTTGGTGTTCTTGGTGATGCGCTTGGCCATGTCGGCGACGTCGATCTGGCCGGTGGAGGGGTCGGCGTCGACGAAGATCGGGTTGCAGCCACGGGCGACGAGCATGGCGGCGGTGGCGATGTAGGACCAGGCGGGGACGAGCACGTCGTCGCCGCGCTGGAAGAGGGGCTCGTAGGCCAGCTGCAGGGCGCAGGTGCCGTTGGCGCAGGTCATGGCGTGCTTGGCGCCGGACATCTCGCCCAGGCGCTTCTCGAGTTCCTCGCACTTGCCGGCGGCACGGAGCATGCCCGACTTCAACACCTTGTTCACCGCCTCGATGTCCGCCTCATGCAGTTGCGGCAGCATGAAGGGGATGGTGGCCTTGGCGGGGACGGAAGGGGCTGAGGGGGCGGCGGTGCTCATGCAGGTTCTCCAGGGGGACGAAGGGCAGGCCGCGACCGGCTCGGCCGCGGCGACCGGCGGTACGTTAGGTCGCGGACTCTCGACTTCGCCGGAACGGGATGACGGGTTGCGACGAATGTCACCTCTATACAATGATGCACATGAACACCCTCACCTTTGTCGGGGCTTGTTTGGCTTTGCGTCTTTGCGGGCTGCTTTCCGTGAACGGTGCGGCCCAACCCGGTGTTTCACCCGCGCCGGCGCCGCAGCGCGAGCCGGGCACGGCCAGCAGGCCGATGGCGGGCGATTTTGACTCCCGTGCGGCGGCATTCGGCGGGCACGGCTGGGTGACGCGCCCCAACCGCGACGCCGTCATGGCGTTCACCTTCCCGGTCGAGATCGCGCAAGTGGCGGTGCGGACGGGCGACCGCGTGAATACGGGACAATTGCTGATCCGAGCCCGAGACGGAGAAGCCTCCACGAGCCTCGCGGTGCAGAAAGTCCGCGCCGAGAACGACGCCGGGCTGACCACGGCCCAGGCGAACCTGGAGCTGGCCAAGCTGCGGTTCGAAGCCGCCGAACGGGCCAAGCTCGACAACGCCATCAATCCGCAGGAGTTCGAGGA
>NZ_JAIVFR010000136.1 GCF_020829685.1 Nostoc sp. CHAB 5715
TCAGACACAGTGGCGCAAGGGTTCGGCTCGCTCGGCCTGATGACCTCGGTTCTGCTCACCCCAGATGGCAAGACTGTGGAAGCCGAAGCCGCCCACGGCACCGTGACCCGCCACTATCGCCAGCACCAGAAGGGCCAGGAGACTTCAACGAACTCCATCGCCTCGATCTTCGCCTGGACCCGTGGCCTTGCCCACCGCGCAAAACTGGACGACAATGCCGAGCTCGCCCGCTTTGCCGATACGCTGGAAAAGGTCTGCGTCCAGTCTGTGGAAGATGGCTACATGACCAAGGATCTGGCGCTGTTGATCGGCCCGGACCAGCCATGGCTGTCGACCTCTGCCTTCCTCGACAAGATTGACGAGAACCTGCAGAAGGCGATGGGCTGATCAAAGCCCGTACGTGATTGACTGTGAAACCCGGCCTAGTGCCGGGTTTCTTTGTTTCAGCCTAGACTATGGCATTGCTGAGCGATTTCATGTCTTGGCGCAAAGCCTGCCATTGCGCAAAAGGAGCCGACATGACAATTCCCGAAACCAAAACGGACTTGCTGGCTGCGATTGCCGAAACCTTTGACCGTTTGCTTGTTGATCTTCAACATGTGCCTGCAGACCGCGCGGATGAACAGACACTTCCCGGCCATATGGCCGGAACAAAGATGAGCCCTGCAGATCTGGTCGCCTATTTGCTGGGATGGAACGAACTGGTTCTCAAATGGCTGGATCGCGATGATCACGGCCAGAAAGTCGATTTTCCGGAGTTAGATTTTCAGTGGAACCAGCTCGGCCTGCTCGCCCAGAAATTCTATGCGGATTACCCGGAACTTGGCTGGATCCAGCGTCTTGAGCAGCTGATTGTGATCAAGAACCGTTTGGTGGTCTCGATTGAAGCGCGCTCAGATGCTGAACTATATGGTCACCCCTGGTATGAAAAATGGACCAAAGGCAGGATGATCCAGCTCAACACGTCATCGCCTTATGCGAATGCACGCGCGCGCATCCGCAAATGGCTCAAGGTTTCCGGAAAAGACTGATCCGGCAAAAGCGCCAAGGTCCAGACATCGGCTCGCCAGTCCAAAGCTGGATAAACCACTCTATCCCTGGACATCCCGATGCCGCGCATGCCCCGCCATAGCGTCGAGTGCCGCAGCAACCGCGGCCACATCCTGATCTATACCAACGAGGCTGATGCCATGGGTCTGGACACCCGCCGATCTGCTGACCCATTTTGACAGCGCAGCCCGTGCGTTCAGCTTCAACACAGCATCTGCGGCCGCATTGAGACGCAGGCTGAGGATCGGCTGAACCATGACATTGGCAAGCTCTACCGCCTCGATATCTGACCAGCGGATTGGTTCATCCGACAGGTCGCGGGCAATCAGAAAATCCCGCGTTATCACCAGATGCGGCCGTCCATCCAGTCTCTGCTGCCGGTTCCAGAAATAAAAGCCACCGCAGATCAGGAAACCGGCAATCCCGCCAATGAATTCCACCGTGAAGTATTCACCCAGATGCCATTCTATCAGCAATAAAATAGTGCTGCAGACGAGACCGACAAACGAAAGCCAGCCCATCATCGCATAGGCATTTGAGGTGCGGTAAATGTCAAGTCGGTCATGCATGAACGCCTCCACCCGTTTGCAATCAGCCCAAACCGAATTAGCAGGTTCGGATGGAAGCGCAAGGGCAGGCCTTATTTCAATGGCATCCAGATCTCCGTCAGCAAGTCGCCCGGCGCCGTATCGCGCGGATTGTTCAGATAAAGCTCGAACATCGGATCATTGCGCAGCTCCCTGCCCGACTGTGGCAGCCAGCCGGCATAGAGCCAACGATAGGCCTCTGGCATATCCGCATAGGGTCCCTTGTGGGTCAAGACCGCAAAATACCCCCCCGGCAGCACCAGCGGCTCCAGCGGCGCCTCCGCCTTGAAATCAACGCCCACCGTCACGCAGGCATGCGACCGCAGTGCCTCAACCGGAACGACATCCGGATCATCGTGATAAAGGCCTACCATGCCGCAATCTTTCTGCAACTGATTGCGCGCCGACAAGGTGCCGTACAGCATGTCAAAGGCTTTGCCGATTGCCATATAGGAACCCTGATGGGCAATGCCGGCCAGCCGGACCTCTTCCTGCATCTTTATCTTCACATCATACATATCTGTCATTCCCTGTTTAAGAGCGGTTGAATAGGCCGCGTGGCTTCCGGCCCGCCGGTAAGCCGCCGGTGCAAGACCGTAGGACGACTTGAAAACACGGTTGAAGGATGAAAGGTCCGGATAGCCTGCGCGGGCAGCAATGCGGGAAACCGCCAGTCTGGAGTGGGCCAGATCCGCTGCGGCCCGCTGCAGCCGAAGCCGCTTCACGGTGCCCGCCAGGGTTTCGCCATGCACGGCACGATAAACGCGATGCCAGTGCCAGGGCGACAGGCAGGCAACCTCTGCCAGCCTGTCAAGATCAAGGTCATCATCCAGATGGGCGTGAATATAGTCTGAAACCCTCAGTAGCCTTTGCTCATAGGCTGCCCAAATTGCTGATTGTGTCATTCCGTTTCTCCCTTGCTGCAGATCCTCTAAAGCATGGAGACGTTTGACAAATCTTGCGGAATTAATCCTTGCCTGCACCAATCGAAGTGGAGACTTTTTCAGTCAGGCCGAGAAGCAAAATCGTCGTTGTCAGACAGTCGGCGCATGGCTGCGCACCGTGCGCCGTGAAATTCGCTGGTCCATCAAGCCTATGCGCTTCATTTCGCCATGCTCGCGCACGGTCTGCAGACGCAGCGACGGATTGAAGCGGCAGATGCGGTTGCGCCCTTCGTCCTTCGCAATGTAGAGCGCACCGTCAGCGGCGGCCAGCAGATGGTCGAGATTGCGGCCACAATCCTCGGTAAAGGCTAAGCCGACACTGACTGTCATTGCAATATGACCGTTTGCGGCACTGCTTGCCAGCCCGGCGATAGACTGGCGCAGTTCATCGATCACGGTCATGGTCGTCGCCTCATCGGCGGCGTCCAGAAGAATGACAAACTCCTCCCCGCCCAGACGACCAAAAATCATGTCATCGCTGAGTTGCGCTGACAGCAAGGCTGCAAAATCCTTTAAAGCAACATCTCCAGCCTGATGGCCAAATGTATCATTGATGCGCTTGAAGTGATCCAGATCGAACAGCGCCAACGCCATCGGACCTTGTTTCGCTGCGAGACGGGATTCTGCCTCGCTGACAAAGGCACGCCGATTGCGAATCCCAGTTAGCATGTCGGTTTCTGCCAGGAGACGCAGCTTCTCTTCAACCCGTTCTTTGGTCAGCACAATCAGAATGAAGCAGCAGGCCACCGTGTGAAGCATGCTATCCAGCACCATGATCGGAAACCAGCTGGTCTGCGGCAGGCCGTTGACAATCACCAGCGGGGCGGTCAGGAAAGCGAAAAAAGCAATGACCTTGGCAGCTGCATAGGTGAAAAACACCAGACTGCCCACGAACTGGGTTGGCAAACGCTCATTCGGCTGCCCGGCAAAAATAGTCGTCCCTGCCATTGTCAGATATACGGCCGGTGCCAGGAGATAGATGGTCATCCGGCCGTCAACGACAATGTCGCTGTTTGCATAGAGCAAACCGAAACCAAGGTAGGCCAGTGGCCCGGCGGCCACCAGAATGTATCGGGTCTGATGCCCATAAAAAGCTCGGACCCCCATCAACAAAAATGCAGTGCTGGAAATCAACAATGCATTGGAGAGCTGTCCAAGTAGCATGATCTGACCAAAGGATTCGGCCCATTTCAGCAAGGGGCCGACTGCGCCGACGAACATCGACGCAGCCCACCAACCAATCACGGCAGAACCGCGATTGCGCCGCCAGGCAATGCACAACACAACCAGAAAAAACAGGTTGATTGTTACCATGCAGATAACCAGGGTCTGTAGGTCCAGATAAAATTTCAAAACTAAAACTCCGAATCTGCTCGCAGTTTACAAGAAATTTCTAAAAATCTGTCTAACATTCACTGATAAAAATCACGCTCCATCAACGGCTCGCAATATAGGCGCAAATCGCTTCAATTGCCGCGTCAGCCTTGTCGCCATCGGGGCCGCCGGCCTGGGCCATGTCCGCCCGTCCACCACCACCCTTGCCACCAAGGCTGGCCGACGCAATCCGCACGAGATCAACAGCGCTGAACCGCGATGTCAGATCATCCGTAACCGCTACAACTGCGCTGGCCTTGCCATCCTCGGAGACGCCAACAAATGCGACAATGCCGGACCCGATGGTCTGCTTGCCGTCATCAGCCAGCCCCTTCAGATCCTTCGGTTCGACGCCGGTCACGACGCGCCCTAGCACATTCACGCCTGCAATGCTGCGAACCAGATCGGCAGTTCCAGATGCAGCACCGCCGCCCAGGGCCAGCTTCTTCTTGACATCAGCAAGCTCGCGCTCAAGCTTGCGGCGCTCATCGAGCAGGCCTTCGACCCGGCCCAGTACTTCGCCAGGCTGCACCTTCAGCAGCAGAGCGAGGGATTTTACCTGCTCGTCCCGCTCTGACAGGTAGTCGCGTGCCGCCTGCCCCGTCAGCGCCTCGAGCCGCCGGACACCGGAGCCGACCGCAGTTTCGGAAACAATGCGCACCAGGCCGATATCACCCGTCTGCTGCACATGCGTACCGCCGCACAGTTCGATCGAATAAGGCTTGCCGGATTTCTCCCCGCGCACGGCTCGGCCCATCGACACAACCCGCACTTCATCGCCATATTTTTCGCCAAACAAGGCCATGGCGCCTTCAGCGCGAGCATCATCGACACTCATCAGCCGTGTTGCCACTGGTGAATTCTGCACCACGATCTCATTGGCCATCTCTTCCACCACACGCAGCTCGTCGCTGGTCATGGTCTTTGGATGCGACACGTCAAACCGCAGGCGATCTGGCGAGACCAGCGAGCCCTTCTGCATCACATGCGTTCCGAGCACTTCGCGCAGGGCTTCATGCAGCAGATGGGTGGCGGAATGGTTGGCGCGCAGGCGGCCGCGACGACTATGGTCAACAGCCAGCGCGACAGTATCACCAACCGACAATGTGCCGGTTTCCACCGTCGCAGCATGCACGAACAGGCCTTCGCCACGCTTCTGCGTATCGCGAACAGCAACCTTGGCCGTGTCAGAGGTCATCGACCCGGCATCACCCTGCTGTCCGCCGGATTCGGCATAGAACGGCGTCTGGTTGACAACAATCTGCACCTCGGCGCCGGCAGCGGCCGATGTCACCGACTTGCCGTCTACCACCAGGGCCTGCACCACACCTTCGGCAACTTCGGTATCATAGCCCAGAAACTCGGACGCACCATTCTGGTCTTTCAATTCAAACCAGATGGTTTCCGTCGCCGTATCACCGGAACCCGACCAGCTGGCGCGGGCCTCGGCCTTCTGCCGCTCCATAGCTGCGGTAAAGGCTTCGGTATCAACGGAAATGCCCTTCAGACGCAGCGCGTCCTGGGTCAGGTCCAGCGGAAAACCATAGGTGTCATAGAGCTTGAAGGCCGTTTCACCATTAAGCTGGCCGCCTTCCGACAGATCGGCAGAGGCATCCGACAGCAAGGTCAGGCCGCGTTCCAGCGTCTTGCGGAAGCGGGTTTCTTCCAGCTTCAGCGTTTCGGCGATCAGCGATTCCGCCCGCACCAGTTCCGGATAGGCAAGGCCCATCTGGTGGACCAGTACCGGCACCAGCCGCCACATCAACGGATCGCGCGCGCCCAGAAGCTGCGCATGGCGCATGGCGCGGCGCATGATGCGGCGCAGCACATAGCCACGGCCTTCATTGGACGGCAGAACGCCATCGGCAATCAGGAAGGCAGACGAGCGCAGATGGTCGGCAATCACCCGGTGGCTGGCACGGCGGTCGCCGACGGCAGGCACTCCGGTTGCTTCTTCGGAGGCGGCGATCAGCGCCCGGAACAGGTCGATATCATAATTATCATGCTTTCCTTGCAGAAGCGCTGCCACCCGCTCCAGCCCCATGCCGGTATCGATGGACGGACGCGGCAGCGACACGCGCTCTTCCTTGGTGATCTGCTCATACTGCATGAACACCAGGTTCCAGATTTCGATAAAGCGGTCACCATCTTCATCGGCAGAGCCCGGAGGGCCACCAAAGATGTGCTCGCCATGATCGTAGAAGATTTCCGAACAGGGGCCGCAGGGACCGGTATCCCCCATGGCCCAGAAATTATCACTGGTTGGAATGCGAATGATCCGGCGCTCGGACAGGCCGGCGATCTTCTGCCACAGGCCAAAGGCCTCGTCATCGGTGTGATAGACAGTGACCAGCAGGCGGTTCTTGTCGATACCGAATTCCTGGGTGATCAGATTCCAGGCAAGCTCGATCGCCCGCTCCTTGAAATAGTCGCCAAAGGAGAAATTGCCGAGCATTTCAAAGAAGGTGTGATGGCGAGCCGTATAGCCGACATTGTCCAGGTCATTGTGCTTGCCACCGGCGCGCACACATTTCTGCGCGGTCGCCGCCGTTGAATAGGGGCGCTTTTCCAGACCGGTAAACACGTTCTTGAACTGAACCATGCCGGCATTGGTAAACATCAGTGTCGGGTCATTGCGCGGCACCAGCGGACTGGACGCGACAACTTCGTGGCCGTTTTTCTTGAAATAGTCGAGGAAAGAAGAACGGATCTCGTTAACGCCACTCATTCGTATACCCTTCACGGCTGCTGGAAAGACTAATATTCAGGCATCAGGCTTTTATAGAGGGGCGGACTAACTGTCCAGCCAGACAAGCAAAACCGGCCGCACAATCCGTACGGCCGGTCAAAATTCACAACGATCCCGTCAAACCAGCGGTAGCCGGATCACATTTCGGCAGCATCATCGCCATCATCGGATTCCGGCGAACCGTTTTCCAAGAAACGATCAGCAATCAGGCCGGCATTCTGCCGCAGCGCCAGTTCGATTTCCCGTGCCAGATCCGGATTGTCGCGCAGGAAGCTCTTGGAGTTTTCACGCCCCTGCCCCAGCCGCTGGCTGTTATAGGAGAACCAGGCACCAGACTTCTCGACGATCCCGGCCTTGACGCCCAGATCGATCAGTTCACCGGTCTTCGACACGCCTTCGCCATACATGATGTCGAACTCGACCTGCTTGAAGGGCGGTGCCATCTTGTTCTTGACCACCTTGACGCGGGTCTGGTTGCCCACCACTTCATCGCGCTCTTTAACAGCGCCAATGCGGCGGATGTCGAGGCGGACGGAGGCATAGAACTTCAGCGCATTGCCGCCCGTGGTGGTTTCCGGCGAACCGAACATCACGCCGATCTTCATGCGGATCTGGTTGATGAAGATCACCATCGTATTGGAGCGAGAGATCGAGGCTGTCAGCTTGCGCAGCGCCTGGCTCATCAGACGCGCCTGGGCACCGGGCAGATTGTCACCCATTTCGCCTTCAATTTCCGCCCGCGGTGTGAGAGCAGCAACCGAGTCGACGACAAGAACGTCAATCGCGCCGGAACGCACCAGCGTATCGGTAATTTCCAGTGCCTGCTCGCCGGTATCGGGCTGCGAGATCAGCAGGTTTTCCAGATCAACACCAAGCTTGCGGGCATAGACCGGATCAAGCGCATGTTCAGCATCGACAAAGGCGCAAATGCCGCCCTTCTTCTGGGCTTCGGCAATGGTCTGCAGGGCCAGCGTGGTCTTGCCCGAGCTTTCCGGCCCGAAAATCTCGATGATGCGGCCGCGCGGCAGACCACCGACACCCAAGGCGATGTCCAGTCCGAGCGAGCCGGTCGGGATCGTCTCGATCTCCACCACATTCTCGTTCGAGCCGAGCTTCATGATCGAGCCCTTGCCGAAAGCCCGCTCAATTTGCGACAATGCCGCGTCGAGTGCCTTGCTTTTATCCACCGATTTTTCCTCTACAAGCCGCAAAGAGTTTTGTGCCATCTGATCCACCTTTAGGTTATTGAACATCCCGAGGCAACAATGCCGCCTTGCAACTTTATGTACTTCATTTGTTCTCATTTGGCAAGTCCGCGTCAAGCATATGAATTAAAAAGGAAATAGAAGACGTGTTCTGTTTTTGTTTACTTAATGGATTCAGCGGCTTGCAAGGTACCGCTGGCCAGATGAAACACCCGGCCAGACCGCTGATTCTAGCTGTTCCTGCCGTTTGAGGAGATTCGCCGATGAGCACAAAAACCATAGTCGCCCTGGGTGGCGCCCATATAGACCGGCGGGGCCGGATAGCGGGAACGACGGTTGCCGGTGCCAGCAATCCGGGCAGCTGGATGGAAGAGGCAGGCGGCGGGGCATTCAATGTCGCCCGGTCTCTGGCCCGTCTCGGCCACAGGGTCACGATGATTGCGCCGCGCGGCGGCGACGCAGCGGGCGAAATCGTGGCAGACGCCGCCGAGGCCTCCGGTGTCATCGACAAGCCGCTGGTGTTTCTCGACCGGCGCACGCCCAGCTATACGGCCATTCTGGAAGCCGACGGCAATCTGGTCATCGCCCTTGCCGATATGGATCTCTACCGGCTGTTTTCCCCGCGCCGCCTGACAACGCGGCAGGTGCGCGCAGAGCTGGACGCTGCTGACCTGGTGGTCTGCGACGCCAATCTGCCGGCGGAGACCCTGACGGCTCTGGCAAGGGACTGTGCCGCCCGCGGCCTGCCCCTGGTGGCCATCGCCATTTCACCGGCCAAGGTCGTGCGGTTGCGCGAAGCCCTGCCGCACCTGTCGGCCCTGTTCATGAACATTGCCGAGGCCCGCGCTCTGCTGGACGACACGGTTCCCACCGTCAATATAGCCGAAAACCTGCTGGCTCTGGGCCTTGCCGGTGGCGTGGTCACAGCGGGCAAGGCGAGCCTCACTGGCTGGAATCGTCAATCCAGGCTTGAAATCCAGCCTCCAGAGATTGCTGTCATTGGCGATGTCACCGGCGCGGGCGACGCTATGGCCGCGGGCGTCATCCACGCCATGCTCGGCCACCTCGGTCTCGAAGACCAGCTTGCCAGCGGCGTGGCGGCCGCTGGGCTCGCCGTAAGGACTACCTCTGCAACAATCGAAAATCTCGATACAGCCATGCTGAATGCGGCCATAGGCCTTGCAGGCCCGCTGAAAATCCTGTCAAGAACCGACAAAACCCATTGAGAGAGATATCATGACCGCTCACCTGCCCCCGATCACCATCCATTACAGCCAGGACGTTGCCAGTGCGATTGCCCGCAAGGCGCCGCTCGTGGCCCTGGAATCAACCATCATCACCCATGGCATGCCTTTTCCCGGCAATCTGGCCATGGCGCAAAGCGTCGAAACTATCATCCGTAATGCTGGTGCTGTTCCGGCAACCATTGCCGTCATTCACGGCAATCTGCATATCGGCCTGGAAACAGCCGAACTGGAAGCGCTGGCCCAGACATCCGGCGCCATGAAGCTGTCACGCGCCGATCTGGCCTTCGCCATTGCCGAACGCCGCACCGGTGCCACAACGGTTGCCGCCACCATGATTGCGGCAAGCCTGGCTGGCATCAAAGTCTTTGCCACCGGCGGCATTGGCGGCGTGCATCGCGGCGCGGAGGAAAGCTTCGACATTTCCGCCGACCTGACCGAACTAGCCCGCACGCCCGTCATCGTGGTGTCGGCCGGCGCCAAGGCCATTCTTGATGTGCCAAAGACGCTGGAAGTGCTGGAGACCAATGGTGTTCCGGTTGTTACCTTTGAGAGCGAAGAATTCCCGGCCTTCTGGTCGCGGTCCTCGGGCCTGAAAAGCCCGCTGTCGCTGAACAGCCCGGCGGCCATCGCCAATTTCCAGAAGGTCCGCACCCAGCTGGGTATCGGCGGCGGCATGCTGATTGCCAATCCGGTGCCGCAAGCTGCCGAAATTCCGCGCGACGAAATGGAAATCTACATCCGCCGGGCCCTCGACCATGCCGACAATGACGGCATTTCTGGAAAGGCCGTCACCCCTTACCTGCTCGACAAGATTTTCCACCTGACCAGCGGCAGAAGCCTGGAAACCAACATCGCGCTGGTGGAAAACAATGCAAGGCTGGCAGCAGAGATTGCGGTGGCTCTGGCAGTTTGATTGCGGGAACGCTGCGCAGGCTGTTTCGTGGCAACAGCCCCCTCTACCCAAGAAAATTTAACACTTGGCTTCGCTAAGATGTTGATTTTGTTGGTGAGGGGGACGCATCGCAACACAGAGTTCTTCCGCATTCCACGGATCGCTGCCGGGATCATCGCTCCAGGGTCTCGACGTGATCGCATCCGTAACCCGGTATGAGATCACAGTTTGGCCGTTCCAGTTATAGGCGACGGCGTAGAAGCCTGCGGCTTGCCATGAATGGTATTGTCCGTTGCTGACGCCAATATCTTGTCTTGTTAAAATAGTTGCATCACAGATGTGACCCACCTCTCCAAGTCCATCCGGGCCGGTTTGAATACC
>NZ_JAIVFR010000137.1 GCF_020829685.1 Nostoc sp. CHAB 5715
TGATGCTTGGAGAAAAAATCATGGTTGTAAGTGACAGTAAGCGTTTCATCAAAAAACTCGACAAATCCTTTACTATCAAGTGCGAAGAATCTAACTCCGAAAAATCACATACACCTCAAAAATGGCGATCGCTTGACATTCCTAAACTCCAAAACTTTAAAGACAACTGTTCCGTTTTACACAATCTAGTTGATTATGTCTTTAGGGTTTTTACATAACTAGGACTTACGCATCGTACATAAGTACTATACGTAATTTGGGTATTTCAGGCATGTTTAGCACCTAGCGATGTCTACGACGGGCTACGCCTACGCAAATATGCAAGTAAATCAGGGTTATGCGAAGCGCCTGAAACGACCAAATATAATAATTCACATTATGGTTAATTTGTACAGTGCGTAAGTCATAATAACTTGCAAAAATTTGTACAGAAAGCTCTAGATGAAGAAAATGCCGATTGATAGGATTAATCAATAGCCGCAGCTACGCCCGTTGTAGACATCGCTTTTCATCCTGTACCAAGAGCCAAGGAATTTAGTCACAAAGGCTAGAAAAACTTATCATGGGTTAGATGGCCATAATCTTAAAAATAAGTAAGATTACATACTGGTGAATCCGTCAAAATCCTTTTGTAATGGAGTGTCGAAATGACATTAGCCAGTCCTCCACAAACAAAGCCTTTAACAGATGAAGAATTACGTAAGATAAACGCCTACTGGCGTGCAGCTAACTATCTTTCGGTTGGGCAGATATATCTACTCGACAATCCGCTACTCAGAGAACCGCTAAAGCTGGAACACGTCAAACCCAGGCTCTTAGGTCACTGGGGAACAACACCAGGGCTGAACTTTATCTATGCTCACCTGAATCGGGTCATCAAAAAATATGACCTCAACACCATCTATATTGCTGGCCCAGGTCATGGAGGCCCTGGACTGGTAGCCAACACCTACTTAGAAGGCACTTACACTAAGTATTATCACAACATTTCCCAGGATACAGAAGGAATCCAAAAACTCTTCAAACAATTCTCTTTCCCGGGTGGTATTCCCAGCCACGTTGCACCGGAAACCCCTGGTTCCATCCACGAAGGCGGGGAACTAGGTTATGCCCTCGTCCATGCTTTTGGTGCTGCCTTTGATAACCCTGACTTGATCGTTGCTGCTGTTGTGGGTGACGGCGAAGCTGAAACAGGTGCTTTAGCAACTAGCTGGCATTCTAATAAGTTTCTTAACCCCGTGCATGATGGGGCTGTACTGCCGATCCTCCACTTGAATGGATATAAAATTGCTAATCCAACAGTACTGGCACGGATCAGCCATGAGGAATTAGAAAGTCTATTTGTAGGCTACGGCTACAACCCCTACTTTGTCGAAGGTGACGATCCCGCAGATGTCCACCAGCAGATGGCGGCGACTCTAGATATAGCGATCGCCGAAATTCAAAGCATCCAAAGAGAAGCCCGCGTACACGGTTACACCAAACGTCCCCAGTGGCCAATGATTGTCTTGAAAACCCCCAAAGGTTGGACAGGGCCAAAGGAAGTAGATGGTAAAAAAACCGAAGGTTCTTGGCGATCGCACCAAGTTCCCTTTGGCAACATAGCCAAACAGCCAGAACATCTGAAACTCCTAGAAGATTGGATGAAGAGTTACAAACCAGAAGAACTCTTCGATAGCAACGGCACACTGATTCCCGAATTAGCAGAATTGGCTCCCAAAGGTCATCGACGCATGGGTGACAATCCCCACGCTAACGGCGGTCTTTTGCTTTGCGACCTGAAGATGCCGGACTTTCAAAAGTATGCTGTAGATGTTCTCAAACCAGGGCAAGCGATCGCTGAAGCTACCCAAGTTGCTGGAAAATTCCTCCGGGATATCATGCAACTTAACCAAGAAAGCCGCAATTTCCGCATTGTTGGCCCCGATGAAACGGTATCAAATCGCTTAGGCGCTGTGCTAGAAGTCACAGACCGGGATTGGGCAGCCCAGATCCTCCCGGAAGATGACCACCTTTCCCCCGACGGTCGGGTGATGGAAGTTCTCAGCGAAACTAATTGTCAAGGATGGTTAGAAGGCTACCTCCTCACAGGACGCCACGGGTTTTTCTCTTGCTACGAGGCGTTCATCCACATCATTGACTCAATGTTCAATCAGCACGCCAAATGGCTGAAAACGACCAGACATATTCCCTGGCGTAAACCAATTGCTTCCCTCAATTATCTACTCACCTCCCACGTTTGGCGGCAAGACCACAACGGTTTCTCCCACCAAGACCCCGGTTTTATTGACCATGTAGTTAACAAAAAAGCAGAAATCGTTCGCGTGTATTTGCCCCCTGATGCCAACACTCTGCTATCAGTAACTGACCATTGTTTAAGAAGCCGCAACTATGTCAACGTCATCGTTGCCGGAAAGCAACCAGCATTGCAATACCTAAATATGGATGCTGCTATCAAGCACTGCACCAAAGGCATTGGTATTTGGGAATGGGCAAGTAACGACCAAGGCGGCGAACCAGATGTAGTGATGGCTTGTGCTGGGGATATTCCCACCTTAGAAACTTTAGCGGCTGTGGACATTCTGCGCCAGCACTTCCCTGAGTTAAAGGTGCGGGTAGTGAACGTAGTCGATTTGATGACACTACAGCCAAAAAGCGAACATCCCCACGGTTTGAGCGAAAAAGACTTTGACACCATTTTCACCACCGATAAACACATTATCTTTGCGTTTCATGGCTATCCTTGGCTGATTCATCGCTTAACCTATCGTCACACCAACCACGATCAGTTGCATGTGCGTGGCTACAAGGAAGAGGGAACTACTACCACCCCCTTTGATATGGTTGTTCTTAACGAGCTTGATCGCTTCCATTTAGTAATGGACGTAATTGATCGCGTACCAAAACTAGGATATAGGGCAGCTTATGTCAAACAGCATTTGCAAGATAAGCTAATCGAACATAAGCACTACATTCAGGAGTACGGTGACGATATGCCGGAAATTCGGGACTGGAAGTGGCCCTATTAACAAAAGTTAGAGGTTTAAGTCCCTTTGCCTAAGAAGGGCAGAACGTTTTGTGTCGGGGTCTAAATAAGAGTCACAAAACGTAATTGCGAACTTGTACTGAGCTTGTACTGAGCTTGTCCTGAGCTTGTCCTGAGCGTAGCCGTTGGCGCAGCCTCTCGTAGAGAAGGGCGTAGCCGTTGGCGCAGCCTCTCGTAGAGAAGGGCGTAGCCGTTGGCGTAGCCTCTCGTAGAGAAGGGCGTAGCCGAAGTATTGCGAATTGGTTTAATAGGAGGACTTACGCAAACAATAGCCGAAACCCTTATTTTCAGGTAGGGGCAATTCATGAATTGCCCCTACAATGTGTAGTTTTGCGTAAGTCCTAAATAGGAAATAAGTGAAAAGAGGCAGAGAAGAAACTCTTCTACCTGCTTTTTCCTTTTTTAGGACTTACGGGACTACCAAAAAAATAAACGACCAGAAAAAATAAAAGCAAGTTTGCTAAGTTCCTATATTAAATTCGGGCAATCGTTGATTGAATTTGGGCAGTCGTTGATTGAATTCGGGCAGTCGTTGATTGAATTCGGGCAATCGTTTATTAAATTCGGGCAGTCGTTGATTGAATTTGGGCAGTCGTTGATTGAATTCGGGCAGTCGTTGATTGAATTTGGGCAGTCGTTGATTGAATTTGGGCAACCTCCAATAATTTATATAAAGCCATTTAATATTTTTGTATAAATAAATCAACTGGTCGCGGCGAGGAGCATTGGTGTCAACTTAAGCTAAAAATCGCTTATCTGTTGGCTTCCACGCCCGCCCAGAAATGAATTTCAGCGGCTCATAGCTAAAGTCTACTGAAGTAGACTAAAGATTTTTCGGATTATTTAGTCATCTTTTGATGACTTTCGCTATTAGCAAGGAACTTCAGTTCCTTGCGGACATAGCTTTTACGTTAAGTTGACACGTATGGGCGAGGAGTCCCCTACTATACCTTTATGTTAGTGGCGCAATGTTCGCCGATTATGTCATTGGTCAATAATAATTAGTATTATTTAACACTAAAAACTGCGTATAACTACTAATGACTAATGACTAATGACTAATGACTAATGACTAATGACTAATAACTAATGACTAATGACTCGAAATCCTCCGGCTTGAAGCCGGGGGATGAGTTAATTAATGCATCAACTGCTACCCACCTTCATGGTTAGCGCTAAGATAGCTATGTATTTTTTGGAAGTATAAATATGGCTCAGACTTTTTATGTAAATCCAGTATCAGGCAAAGATACCAACTCAGGTACTCAACAAGCCCCTTTCAAAACTATTACGCAAGCCCTTAAGGTATCTACAGATAACACCAAGATTCAACTAGCAGAAGGTAATTACAATGCTGCTAGCGGTGAAGTCTTTCCGCTAACGGTTCCATCTGGGGTGACAGTGGTGGGTAATGAAACCAATAAAGGCAATGGTATTTTGATTGAAGGGAGTGGTAGCTATTTGAGCCGTACTTTTGCTGCTCAGAATGTCACATTTGTGCTACTGGATAAAGCCGAAGTGCGGGGAGTGACTGTAACAAATTTGGCTAGCCGTGGTAGTGGTGTCTGGATTGAATCAACTGCTCCTACTGTTGCTAATAGCACCTTCACCAAGTGTAAGCGGGAGGGAGTATTTACTACAGGTGATGCTAACCCAGTTATTCTAGGTAATGTGTTCAGTGAAAATGCAGCCAATGGGATTGCGATCGCTAAAAATTCCAAAGGTCAAATTCTAGATAATACTTGCTTAAAAACAGGTTTTGGCATTGCCATTAGTGATACTGCATCACCCACCCTTCGAGATAACAAAGTTTACGAAAACCGTTCTGGAATTGTCATCTCTGGCAGCGCTCGTCCTGTATTGCGTAATAATGTCTGCGAAAATAACACTGACGATGGTATCACAGTAATCGGAACTGCTCTACCGGATATCGGCAGTACCAATAACTTAGGAGGCAATACTCTACGCAATAACGGTAAATTTAATTTGCAAAATGCCAGTTCCAACAAGCTGGTTTCTGTGGGAAATAAAATAGATACGTCTAAAGTCACAGGAAACGTAGAGTTTGCAGATAGTTCAGTTCCGACACCTACTCCCACTCCAACACCTACTCCCACCCCAACACCGACACCTACTCCCACTCCCACTCCCACTCCCACACCGACACCTACTCCCATCCCAATACCTACTCCGACACCGACACCCACGCCCACTATAGAATTAACCGATATTACGAATCATTGGGCAGGTGGCTTTATTCGGGAATTAGTCAAATTGGGGATAGTTAATGGTTTTCCCGATCGCACATTTAAACCGGATGCTACGATGACACGGGCGCAATACGCGGCATTACTGGTAAAAGCTTTCAACCCATCGCCAAACCGCCCCGCGATCAAATTCAAAGATGTACCAGCAAACTTCTGGGCATCGAAAGTAATTCAGCAGGCATATCAAGGTTCATTTCTCTCTGGTTTTCCTGACAATACCTTTGCCCCCAACAAAAATATCCAGCGCGTGCAAGTAATTGTCTCCCTAGTAAATGGATTGGGGTTATCTGCTGATAGTGCAACCGCTACTAAAACTTTTGATGACCAAGCAAAGATTCCTGAATATGCCAAGGATGAGGTAATAAAAGCTATAGACAAAGGAATTATCGTCAATCACCCGAACCTCAAACAACTCAATCCTACCCGCGATGCTACACGCGCTGAGGTAGCGGTGATGGTCTATCAAGCCCTGGTAGACGCTGGACGTGTAGCGGCGATTGACTCGCCTTATATTGTTGCTTAATTGGTAAACTAATTTGTTTTGCAAAATTGCATGATTTCTATAGGGGCAATTCATTAATTGCCCTTACAAAAAGGGTTCTAAATTAAGCAGAGCAAATTCATACTTACAGCTATCGTTCTTTTTGCTGGCGTTCTTGTTCGGCGCGTTGACGTTCTTGTTCGGCGCGTTGACGTTCTTGTTCAATCTGTTCCACAGCCCACGGTAACAAATTACCAGCTTGATCCCACCAGCGTAACCAATAACCAGTGCGAGCTTCTTTTGTTCCTTGCCAAGTTCCCAAAAATAAGCCCATTACATCAATCCAATGACGACCATTTTCGTCGGGTTGCTTTAACTCATAGCGTTGATTCTCCAGTTGATAATATTCTAATAAACCGCCATCGGGGTCAAAAATTATGTAGATGGGAACCTGCAAAATTTGCTCGTAGAAAAACCATTTTCCTGGTGGATAAGTTCGCTTTACCGAATATTCTCCACCCTCGGTATCCGATAGAAATTCCATTACAATCGCGGGGATATCACCTTCTAAATTCGGTGTATAACTTTTACGATCGCCCACAACTTCATTAACCGATGGAATATAAACCCAGTCAGGTGCTTTAATTATAAATTGCTCATTGACAGTCGCACAAAGACCAAAATTTGAGGCTATCAACATCTGGGGTTGGATGAATCCGCTGATTTCTAAGCTTTCACGCAAAGCACCAGCCAAAATTGGCTGACCGGTATTCTCCACTGGTTCATCCTCTAATTGAAAATCTTTGGGTAAGGCTTCCCAAGTTATTACTAGTTTATTTGACGATTTGGCTTCGCCCAGTTGGGTTGCCATAAACACAGCATGAGTGTAAGTTTATTGTTCAATTTTATCAACATCCATAGGACTTACGCAGTGAAAACCTGAAACCTCGATCCCCCCTAACCCCCCTTAAAAAGGGGGGGATCTGAAAAGCCCCCAATTTATCGGGGGTTGGGGGATCTCTTCTGCGTAAGTCCTAATCCATTGCAAGGCTGACAAGCTAATGCCAGATTATCCAGTTCTTCTGAACCATTAACAGAGCGTGGGAGGATATGATCAATAGAAAATTGAAATTGTGAACAAAACTTCACCTCAATAGCGCCTTATCTCACGTTGGAGAATTTTTTCTCAAATTGTGAGTTAGTTTGGCGAATCAGAATAAGATGCTTGTTAGTAGAAGAAGTTAAATATTTTATGTCTCGCGCATTCGCCTTTAGGCGTTCCCGCAGGGTAGGCGTAAAGAAGAGTAGCAAAGGAACAATTTTTGAAAGCGTATCTTGAGCGTAGCTCCCGCGATTTTTTGTTACTAAGGTTATTTCACTTATTAAGGATGATTGAAAAATGAATAGAAAATTTTTAACAATAGGAACTTCAGCCATTTTAACAACTGTTATTGGGGGGATTTGTGTTAGTAGTTTATTTGATTGCCAACTACCTGCTATTGCTAAAAACCCTCAAAAATTTGAGCCTAATTTACTAGGTGAGAATACTAAAGAAATAAAATCAAGTATTCTTATTGCAGAAAATTCGGAAGAGCAAAACCGGATTCAGCTATATGAAAAAGCTAGTCAATCTGTAGTTGCGATCGCCACTGGTTTCGGACATGGTAGTGGTTTTATTGTGAGTCCAGATGGTCTAGTTTTAACTAATGCTCACGTTGTCGAAGATAGTTCTAAAGCTGTTGCAGTAGTACTGGCTGATGGCAAACAAGTCTTAGCTGATGTGGTTGGTTTTGCATCTGGAGGTTTAGATTTAGCCGCACTCAAGATTCGCAATCAAAAAAATCTGCCTTATCTGCGTTTAGCTACTCCTGGTTCAGCACGAGTAGGTTAATCTGTCTATGCTATTGGTACTCCCCTGAGTCTGGAATTGCAAAATACTTTGACCTATGGTATTATCAGTCGCATTGATACAAAATTGGGCTTAATCCAACATGATGCAGCGGTGAATCCCGGCAATTCTGGAGGGCCACTGCTCAACTCTAATGGGCAAGTAATTGGTGTCAATAGTGCCATTTTTAATGATACCAAAATTAAAAGATTTATTGGCATTAGTTTTGCAATCCCTACAGAATTAATTCAGCCTTTTTTAGTAGCTGTAGAACAAGGTAATGCTCAGTTAGCAAGTGGGCGTCAACAACCCAGTAATAGTCAAGATACGGATTTCCCGTTGAATGGTCAAGTTTTACAAGCGAGCCTGAAAAATGGCGATCGCACTTTACCAAATAATAGCTATTTTCACACTTATGTGTTTGAAGGTAAAGCAGGTCAACAGATAACTATTGAGATGGATAGTCAGCAAATAGACTCTCACTTATACTTACTGCTTCCTGCTAAAGAACGACTAATAGCACAGAATGACGACATTTCCCCAAAGGATTTTAATGCTCGATTGACTGTTACCTTACCAGAAAATGGTATCTACTATCTGTTGGCTAACACTTTTGAAGCAGGAGAATCTGGTAGTTACAGTTTACGCGCAGCGATATCTCAGCAGTAATTTATTTTTACTTGGTGAACTATTGGGTATAAATAAACATACTCAGATCCCCGACTTCTCAAAGAAGTCGGGGATCTATCTCCTGAGTATTTTATGCAGGGCTATTTCGTTCTAGACATAAACCGCCCAGAACTGAAGTTCCGGGCTAATAGTCCAAGTCCACTAAAGTGGACTAAGAAAGACTTTTAGTCCACTTTAGTGGACTTTTGCTATTAGCCTCAGAATTCATTCTGAGGCGGGCTAGATGAGAATGAAATAGCCCTGCTTTTAGCTTCATACCAATTTAAAAAATGATTGCAATTTCAAACATCCTCTTAGCTCATACTTTCCGCCAAATCTAAAATCCAAAATGGGATCAATTGCAAGAGTGCAATTGTAATTTACAGAAAAAGTATAAGTGAACCTATTTCCCAATTTAAATGGCAAAATGAGAGTACGTAGACACAGACTTCTACATACTTATTTGAATGAATTATTTATTTTTCGCAAAATGCTGATGAAGATTAGTATAAAATCCCTCCGCAGAAAGCCTATCCTTCCACAGTTTTCGGCACTCCTGCTGCAAATCTAAAAATTCTTGGTCTGAAATATTGCTATGGAATTCAGCTACTTTCTCTGCAATCTGTGGTATTTCCTTCTCATCTATCCATACGCAATATTTTTTCCAGTCAATTATAGAATCGTCAGGTAAAACACAGTCTGTATCAATAAAAATTGGAATACGACCACAACTGAGGATTTCATATAGTCGAATGGAATAGTTTGCAGAACCACGACAGCACAAAATGTAGTCGCTCTCGACCAGATTTTTCACATATTCATCACGAGCCTTCTGTCTTGGCTCTATATCTTGTGTACTTAAAAATACTAATTGGTCTCTGATGATCAAGTTTGTATTTACTAAAGAGGGGTTTTCTGCAAGTACTTTCAGAGCCTGACTACGCAAAATTTGTCCTTTGTAAGGCGAAACTCCAAGCTCTAATGATTTGGTTAACATCACCCCGTGAAATAAAACCGTTTTCAGTTTCTTTTCCCATGAATCCGTTACTGCTAGTCCACAAAATCCAACAACAGGTTTCTCAGATTTATGCCTGAGAGACATTTGGCCTCCTAAATATTCTTCAACAAAATCTTCATTAAAAGAAGGCATAATCATATCCTTTTGCCTCTTTTTCGACCGATATACTGCCATCCGCATTACTGTTGCATTTTTGACAGGAATTTCTTCGGCGCAACAATCACCTGCGAAAAAAATAATTAATTCTTTGCCGCTATTAGCTACTTTTTCTGCAAATTCAATAGATAGACTTTCTGCTTCTTTATTAATTTTACTTCTCCAACTCTCGCCTCTGATCATTCTCCAGTTTATAGGCATGACAACTAAATCAGCTTCCTTTAAGGAAGTCATTTTAAAAAGGGAATTACTTATATCTATATACTTGCCATACAATCTAGACCAAGGGTATTTTTCACTAGGGATAAATTCTGTCCAAAAGGGATAAAGCATTGGAACTGGCTCCATTCCTTTAGGAAGATAGTTTCTCTCAGAATAGATATTTAATTGCATATAGGACTCCGATTTGATTTCTGAAAACATACTGAGACTGAAAAGCCCGTTTTCTCAGGGTTTTATCTGAAATCTTGTTCAAAAATCAGATATGAGTCCTATATAACCTGAGTTTTGACTAGTTGAATAAATAATTGACATACTTCACCAAAAATTTAATTAATTTAAAACAATCTTTGGTGAAATTGATTTTTATACTAATCCTTTGTAAAAATATACGCAATTCATGGAGTTTAAAGCTAATTTAGACTCAATGAATTAACGTTCTTTTATGTCTCTGGTGAGATAAAAATGCTCTTATCGCGCATTTCTTACTTGTGAGAAATGCGCGATAAGCATCACAATACTGATCTACCACCGTGATGATGGAAGTAGCCGTTCCAGAAACCGGAAATACAGGAAGCAACACCAATTCTTAGAGGTTCTAAAGCAGAAGACTTGCTAAAATTTGCCGGAACCTGGCAAGGGGATGATTTTGAGGAGTGCTTGCA
>NZ_JAIVFR010000138.1 GCF_020829685.1 Nostoc sp. CHAB 5715
ATGAACTCGAACGATTAATCAAAATGCATCAAGTCGAGAGCGCGATCGCTGCTGGTAATTACTCAGTATTGGACGTTTTAACTGGACAGGCAATGGTTGATGCTCTTAACATTATTGACCCAGAAAACACATATTCATTAGTTGGTGATGATGACGAATTTGATGATGAAATTTATGAATAATTTAAACATCTCTCAATCAGATCCAGAATGGGACTATTACGAAATCTGGCATTCATTACATCAGAGAAGTTGAATTAGCTACCTCCGAATCAGATCAGTCTATCTATTAATGAAGATTTATTTGACTTGACTAGCGCTCTTGAAGATACCCGAATCCCAGTTGAACTGCCTGATGAGGCTACCTGACACAGTAGCCGAAACGGTGGGTATTACTACCCACCGTCGCGGGTTGTGTCCAAAGCAATCAGCAAGTTAATTAGAGAAAGTGTAGCGTTCAAAAGGAATTGCGCCACTGAACTGCGGCGTTCCTGCATTCATGCGCGACACTTCTCTTGTTAATTCCCCGAATGCGTTTACTCCTGAATCGCGCCCCTCAACGGGTGGGGCGTTAGGGTGATTCGTGCGCTATTAAGTTCGGGCTACTCAAAGGATGCCAGTCCTTGAAAACCACCATTTTATATCGCAAAACCATGACAATAGAATTAACAATCCTTGGAATTGATGTTAGTAAATCAAGCGTAACTTGTCATATTTTAACACAATATCCCAAGGGAGGATTGCAAGCATATTGGAATAAAACAAGAAATAGAGCATCTACTTTATATCCGGCTTTTTACTCGAATCCTGATGCTAAGAAGAAGCAAAAATCAGCTTTTGATTTTGCCCATTATCTAGCAGAAATCAAGCCAAATTATGCAATCTTAGAGCCAACCGGAAACCACTATTCAAGACTGTGGGCATCCATTGTCAATAAGCTAGAAATCAAAATTCTCTGGGTTGGTCATGTCGAATTGCGGCGTTATCGTGGAGGCAAAAACCTTCCGAATAAAAGTGACCCAGCCGACGCTTTAGCAATGGCTGCTTACGGTCACGATCCAGATCACCAACTGGAGACTGGAGAATTAAATTTGAGATACTTTCTCATGCACCGCCCAGAACCCATAGACGAACTTCGCGACCTATGCCAGCAGCTTGAACACCTTAACCGGGTGCAATCACCAATTGTGAATTATGCAAGGCAGCTTCTAGCTTGGCAATTCCCAGAAGTGGCGCACACCAAGAGTAAATCAACTAAATCGGGAGTTTTACCACCCCTTTGGGGATGGTTGGCTAATCGGCTCGAAATCTCGCCCGCCGGGAAAACCAGAATCGAAAATCGCTATAAAATATCCATTGCCCGCGACTACGGGATTGAGATTGACCCAATCTTGGAACTGCACGCAGAATGGATGTGTGATATCTCACTCTATGAGCAGCGCTTAGAATCAAGAATTGCTGAAATGTTGTCTGAACCTGCATTTAAGCCGTACATGACTGTGTTTAATAAGTTCGGTTTTGGGCTGAGAGTGCGATCGCGTTTACTCACCAGGATTTATCCCTTCGAGTCGTTCCTGGGTGTCAATGGCAGGCCAGTCATTGAATACGAAGTGCGGGAGGTGAAGAGAACGGAGCGCGAGCGCAAAAATGGAGAAACCACCGTGAGGCGGTTAGCTGGGGATGCCAAACGAATTAAACGCAACCGCAGCCGCGATACTTTCAAAATGCGTTTGGGTATGGGTACTGTCTTAGAACAGTCGGGGGATGGGCTTGTAGAAAAGGCTAGCGGTTCATCCCTATGCCGGATCAGCCTGTGGCAGTACGTCTTAACCGGCGTGGAAACGGGAAGGCTACCAGAGAACGAAGTGACCAGAGAATTGATTAACTACCGTGATTCACTCAAAGCTAACGTCGGTGAACAAGGTCGGCAAGTACTCCGACCTCAAACTTTTGGGCAGAGACTTGCTTTGTCCAGTGTGCTACAAAAAGTTTCAGTTACCCTGAATGCAGTACGATGGGAAATTTATGTATGAAGTATTCTTCTGATTCTTTAACTATTCTGACCGGAGGCGGAGCATCTTTGGCTCCGCTCCTGAATTCTGACAAATCATGAATCAGACGACACTTATTTTTGTCTATCTACCTTCATCTGTGAAAACACCCGATAAGCATCCAGATTTAACTGCGGATTACTGCTTTGGTCTTCTTCGATCTTAATTAAATTGTATTCTACATTTTCCGCGTAAATTGCAAACGTTATATTAAAAATTTCCATAAAATTGATTACCCACTTACACTCATCTTCAGGATATTTTTCGTAATAGCGAATCAAATGAGCAATTTTAATCTCTAAATGCCTACGGGAATTTCTACAAATCAAAATAGTCTTTAAGAGTATAATCACCAATGTTAAAGAGTGACCTTGGGTAAGCAATAATATAAATAAGAACGAAGGTTCTTTTCCCTTTTCTGTTGTGAAACAATCAATGACCCGATTACAAGTTCTCAAAAATAATTCTTTAGTGATAAGTTCTTGATTATAATCTTTCTTCCATAAAGATAAAATTTCTGCAAACTGCTGCCGCAAGGTCTTAACCAATTCTTGATTATCTACAGAAAAAAATAGATATTTTTCTATACTTGCTTTAAATTGTTCAAGGGTTTGCCCTTGAGTTTGCTTGATAAATATATTGGCAATATTCTCATGGCTAAACGCACCCTTTTTTAAAACAATTGCTTTTATTAAACGCAGAACATTATCTCCCAATACACTGGGATTTTTGTAGCGTGTTGTGCTTGAGACGGCAGATTGAGAACGAGCAATATACATTGCCAGTTCAAACTTATATTTATCTTTTATCTGTCTATAAAGCTTTCTGGCAGCCTCTTGTTGCTCTCTTGGATTATTCTCATTAACAGATTGAGCAACTAAGAAATAGGAAGTGTAGCGATTAGCCCAATGACCTTTATGTAATTCGTCATGTTTAGCAGCAAATAGTTTTATTTCTTGATAATCTTTGCTGTTTATAAAGTTCTCTAGCCAGCTTTTACAGATATTTATCGCTGGAACATGATTGCTTTTGAATTTTAGGTTTTTAATAGCAAATAAATTAACTAACTCTTGGATATATTTATCTTTTCTATTAGTTTTCCACGTATTAATTATTATATATATACACCGCTTAAGTGTATTACGGAAATCATGTTCTTTATCATTTAAGAAAATCTTATATATCCCAGGTATAAAATGAGAGTATTGTAAATCAAGTCCGTCTATAAAAAAAACTTTAAATTCGCGTAAAACTTCCTCTGGCAACATTGTATTGACAATTTTTATGAAGAAGGTATAAACCTCTTCTTGTGCAATTTGCACATTTACATGTCTAGAATTAGACGTCATACAATGGGGATATTCCTGACTAATTGATAAACTATTAGCGGTCATTTCAGTTATCAGGATAAAAAGGTTTCATGTTCATATTATTACCAGCTTAACGTTGGTGAACAGTAGCATCAATCTATTCTTGAGAGATTCAGTAATCTTTTTACACAAATTTGATAAACTCCGGCTATAGATAAAGGATTAAACAATTTATGTTTAATCCTTTATCAAATATTCCAGTGGAATTGCTTACTCTTATAGCGATTATCATTTGAATAAACTACACGGGTAGGAACACGGTATTATACCATGTCCGGGTAATTCGTTATGATTCCATAGTCATTGCACCCCACACGCCAGATGCTCCACTTGGGGAAACCCCAACTCTTGGAGACGCTTTGCGTTGGCGGAAGCCTCTCCAAGAGGGCTATTGGCAAAACCAGGATGTTTTCGTGATAAAAAAGTTCGCGCAACTTTTTGGGCAGCGCGAAGAGAAATTGGTTTGGAACGATAACCTTGCCACCCTTTATTGGAAGCATAAGCTTACCGTTACGGCAAAGTTATGGGTAAAGTCACAACCTTGTATAGGAGTCTTTTCGGATGTTAAATGGGGGTGGAGGGACTTGAACCCACACGACCTTTTACGGTCAACGGATTTTCATTCTCCCGCAGTTTTCACTGCTACCTGATGGCTTTAGGATCAGGTTTTGAGAATTGGACTCTCCCTTTACCCTCGGCTTAACGTTAGGGTAGCTCCCGTCGGGTCTCTGCACCTTCCCTCAATTTTGGATTTTAGACTTCGGCTCCCTTCGACTGCTAAGAGGGCAAGTCGCTCAGTCGAACGATTTTGAATTTTGGATTGAAGACTAATCGTAAATCTAAAATCGCAAATCTAAAATTTCTGGGCTTGGCTCAGGATTGCCATGTCTGTCACCAGATTTAGGTTTCCCTGAGTTTGAGAGCTTCCACTTGAGGAATTTCTCCTTCAAGGCTCAGTTATCTAAGTCCGTAGCGTCTACCATTCCGCCACACCCCCGCAGGTGTTTTGCAACTAGTATAACTAGTTATTCTTTAGAGGCAGCAAATACCTCCTCATCTATTCCACCATCAATTATGTCTTTTGTCCAACTAGATTAAAAATATTTTTTCCACATTGGGCGATCGCTTTCTAGAGTTGCAAGTTTTCCTTGTTTCCTCGTAATCAATCTGGATGAGTTTTTGATCTTGTCTGACTAGAGCATTTGTTTGGTAGCAGATTTCCTATTATAGCATAACACTACCTTTTGTCAATCAATCTTGATTATAGTTTCCTCAGTTTCGCTCTTGAGCCTATGATGGAAAACAGATGCTTAAGACTTGAAAGTTTATGATTGTCGCCCTGCTGTATCTGATTTTGGCTGGAGCTTACCTTCTGGTAATCCCAATTGCTATTTTGCTGTACCTGAAGCAGCGTTGGTATGTAGCTACCTCCATCGAGCGTACCTTTATGTACTTTTTGGTGTTCTTCTTCTTTCCGGGTTTATTGGTTCTATCGCCGTTTCTAAATTTTCGACCCCAACGGCGACAAATTGAAGTTTAACTAAATTGGTAGGTCATAACTCTCATGCGACGGATTGACGCTATTGGAATTGGCTTGGGCGTTTTTATTGCTGGCGGCTTGGCTTATGTAGGATTGCAGCTAGTCGGTTTGGATAATCAGCAAGCTGGTATATGGAGCCAAGTCTTACTAGTCAGTGGGTTAGTTGGCTGGTTAGCCACCTATTTTTTCCGGGCGGTGGAACAAAAAATGACCTACCACCAACAACGGGAACAGTATGAGCAAGACTTTCTGCAAAAGCGCTTAGATGAGCTTACCCCCGAAGAACTAGCACGAATTCAAGCCCAAATAGAACAAGAAGAGCAATCTCAGGTGTAAAGTTATCATTGGTCAGTTGTCTCATTTGTCCTTTGTCATTAGTCATTTGTCCTTTAGTAATGACCAATGACTAATGACCAATGACCAATGACCAATGACCACTGGCTATTAACACTTGACTAAAAATGACTGCGATTTCTGATTGCTTTGAAACCCTTGGGCTGAAAGTAAGTCTTGGTTCTTAGTGGCGCGAGCCGAAAATAAAATTTTCCCTCCATCAGGAAAGGACTCAAAGTCCATTACTATCAGGTCTTGAGGGGTAAGTAGCCTTTTTTGCTCTTGGGTTAAGTTGTAAAGAACTAACCGTCCCTGTTCTTCTTTATCGGTTCCGATGTAAAGTATAACGCGATCGCGTGTGCGGAAGCTACCAACAAAGGGCTGTATCACCCGATTTTTGCCTTCTTCCTTTGCAAACTTATCTTCGGCTCCCTGTAACTGCACTTTATAATTCGTGCCATAAGGTGCTGGTGTTACCAGTGTATAAACCATCCGCCGCCCAGCCCAACTGAATTTACCTGCTAGGGGTGGCTCGATTTTCAAGTTATCCTCTACGCTTTTTACTTCCATTGGGCGGCTGAAGGTGAGGGTGAAAGAATTATCTTCTGCCCCAATTTGTTGATTTTGCCAGGTAAATTCCCGGACACGAGCAGTCACCACATCACCTTGCAATATGATTAACCCAATCAGCACACTCAGCAGTAGCATTAGTGCGATCGCTATGCGATCCAGTGGTTGAATAAATGCTTTAGATTTAGTCATTTGTCATTGGTCATTTGTCATTGGTCATTAGTCCTTAGCAAATGACAAAGAACTAATGACTAATTACTAAAAGAATACGTCCATTTGCGATCGCCCGGTGGTTTTCAGCCAGTTTTGAGCTTCAATGTAGTTATTGGGAGCCATGCGAATAGCTCGAATCCAATAGTCTGCTGCTTGGTCAAAGAGTGCTTCGCCAGCCTCGTTATCTCCAGCTTCTTTCTCCTTTTCGCCTTGGTAGTGATAAATCACGGCGATGTTGTTCAAGGCTTGGGGCATACGTGGGTTTAACTCAATTGCCTGGTGATACAGTTCTAAAGCTTTGTTGTGGTCGCCGTTGCTGGCATAGATTAGCCCCATATTGTAGAGAATATAGCCGCGATCGTTGGTATCTTCCTCTAGTGTTAGAGCTTCTTCATAATATTCCAATGCTTCAGCATATTCCCCTTCTGCTTGGGCTGACATGCCATCTCGATAATAAACAAACGCTTCTTTAGCTTTTTTGTTGGTTGGCAGGATTTTCAAGATGATATCCGCCATCACTGTAAAGGATTTGTCAACAAAATTATCGTTCTTTTGTGTTCTTGGCATATTTGTCTCTGGGTATTGGGCATGGGGCATGGGGCATGGGGCATTGGGCATGGGGCATGGGGCATGGGGCATGGGGCATCCCTTCGGCTTCGCTCAGGGCAAGTGGGCATGGGATATTAATCAATAATTTTTCTTCCCCTGCTTCCTCATCTCCCTCATCTCCCTCATCTCCCTCATCTCCCCAATTCCCTAGTTCACTCAATAGCTAATTTAACTGATTTGTGGGGGCATTCTTCTCACTGAGTGGGATGATGCACTCTGGACTATTATGCCGAGAGTTGTTTACTAAGGTGCTAACTGGATACGCAGTCATTGCTGGCGCCAGATAGGGACGCAATAGCTGCTGTAGGGTTTGGGGCGTTTGCACTTGGGAATCTAGCCATAAATCGTAATCTTCTGGCTCTAAAATCACTGGCATTCGCTCGTGGATAGGTTGGAGTAATTCGTTAGCTGTTGTTGTCAAAATTGTACAGGAGATTATTTCTTCGTTAGCAGGCGATCGCCATTTCTCCCACAAACCTGCAAAGCCGAAGGGTTGCCCATCTTGAAGGCGAAAATAAAATGGCTGTTTTTTGCCTTGTTGCCGTCGCCACTCATAAAAGCCATCAGCTATCACTAAACAGCGTCGATGCTTAAAAGCCGAACGAAAAGCGGGTTTTTCGGCAACAGTTTCAGCCCTAGCGTTAATCAGCTTTGCCCCCATCCCTGTATCTTTCGCCCATGAGGGAATTAATCCCCAATACAACTGCTTAAATTCACGCTTTTCGCTTTCCGGATTTTGTAACACCGTTGCCACCATCTGGGTAGGTGCGATGTTATATCCGGCTGTTAAATCCAGTACTGGCTCAACATGGAAAACTTGAGCTAAAGCTGCTGCTGACTGATTTAGAGTAAATCTTCCACACATACTTTTATTCTCGACCACTGACTAAATTAAACATTTCAATCTATAAATGAATAATGTTTTTTATTTTTTCAGATAATTTTATTTAGTACTTCTAAGCTAAATCTTCAAAAAAATCATCCGGTTTTGGGAAAATATTTTGGTAAAATATTGTATTTTGAACCTCTACTTCTTAACATATTCTTAACTGCATTTTAGCATGGAACTACTGCGTCTGTACGATTTTTTACCTTCTGGTAATGGTTATAAGATACGTCTCTTATTGACACAACTAGGTATGCCTTTTGAGAGGGTAGAGCTTAACATTTTGAAAGGTGAGACTCGAACACCAGAATTTTTAAGTAAAAATCCCAACGGGAAGATCCCTATTATTGAAATTGAGCCAGGGAAATACTTGGCAGAATCAAATGCCATATTGGTATATCTGAGTGAAGGTACAGAATTTTTACCCTATGACCGCTTTTTACGAGCGCAGGTGCTGCAATGGTTATGTTTTGAACAGTATAGCCATGAGCCTTTTATTGCTACATCAAGATTTTGGATTTCTATTTTAGGTAAAACTGAAGAATATAGTGAAGCTATAAAGCAAAAACGTGAATCAGGTTATGCAGCACTTAGCCTGATGGAAAAATACTTAAATTCTCACACTTTTTTTGTAGGAGAACGCTACACGATTGCTGATATTGCCTTGTTCGCTTACACTCATGTAGCTGATGAAGGTGGGTTCGATTTAACACAATTTCCTGCTATCCAAGCTTGGATAGAAAGAGTCAAAGCTCAATCAAGGTATATCAGTATTACACAAGCATAAAAAGTGGATTTTGCTTTTTTTGTGTCTCTTGTTTCTTGGCTCTGCTAGAGGATGTATTCGCTGGGACATTGCCTCACATTCAGCAGGAGGCAGAGTCTTCCAATAAGGTATTACTAAGCAGCAACTAGTAGTCTATATCAATTTCTATCAGCTTTTGCCGAGACGACAAACCTGACTTAATTCTGATATCAGATTTGGCTACATCAAATTTCTCTGCTAGTAGTTTAATTAATTCTTCATTAGCCTTACCATGAACTGGGGGCGATTTTAAATACACAGTCAAACTGGCATCAGGTTGTTCTTCAATTTTTTGCTGTTTTGAATTAGGTTTAACCTTGACTTTTTTTTGCATAACCTATTTTCTGTAATTGTCGCAGCCACAACCAACCTAAAACACAACCCAATACATAATGAGGAAAGTCCCACCAAACAAAGGTAGTACCAAGTAACAATTTACCTATCAAGGTGGCACGAATCTCCTCTAATAGTGGCGGATGCCAAAGTTGCAAGAATTCTAGTATACAGGTGATGACAAAAACCCATATAGGAATTTGGATTATCGCCGCCCGACTTCTGAAAAACCAAAATGCAAATAGACACCAAAATATTTCATAAAATATCGCTGCTCCGTAGTCATTAAACCACTGATGGGCAGGCCCAGTGTAGTATTTAAACAAAAAGCCCATCGGTATAACGATGAGCAAAGAAAGAATAATAAATATTGTTTGGTTACGATGTTGGAGCATTTTCTCAAGGCTAAAGACCAACGAAAATTTTAGCCTTTCCATAGTCGTTTCTCAATAATTCGTAATATTGAATGTTAATTACGAATTACGAATTATTTGCTTATGGATATCTTCTGCTACCAGCGCCCACTACACCGATTTTATGGCGATAGGAGAGTTCAGCACCAAACCAGCCGGAAACGCTAGTCAGTGTACCAACAACGAGCGAGATTAACAGTCCCCAAGGTACTATTCGGGATTCAGCGTCGCCCCAACGCAAGAGAAAGTTGACGAGTGATAAAACTAGGATAGAAACGTTAAGTATCAAATGCGCCCAACCGGCGGTGCGCTTGCGAACTCGTTCAATTTTCAAAAAGTCGCTCAGACCGATCGCAGCAGCTAGTAACCCTAGACCTAATCCGAGTCCGATTAACCATAATGAAGCCCTAGCCCAGAAGAAATCACGAGTTAACCAGTAGCCGACATCACTTCCCAAAGCGGCGGCTAAAAAGGCGATGGGAAAGATTACACTTAGGGGATGTAGGGGATGTCCTGCGATCGCAACTGTGCTAGGTACGCCAGTATCACGATACTCACTGTCGTTACTTTCAATAACTGGTGGAATATTGGGAAAAGGTGTTGAACTTGTTTGCGTTGTGTCTGTAGTTTCCATTTTTAGTATCCTGAATTTATTAGCTTCCTATTTATTTTTAAGCTGAAGGAATTTTTTCTACATAAGCTTCAGCTTGTAGGGTTAGTTTGCCTACTTCTACTTTTAGTTGGTTAACTTGCAGACTCATTCCTTCTAAATCGAAGTTACTCAAATTTAGAATTTCGCTAGTTTGATCTATCAAAGCTTTTGTCAACTCTGGCGATATTTCGTCACTTTCGCCATACTCCACATTTTCCAAAGTAACTGTTTTTCCATTTCCGCTGATCCTGGGAACTGCGGAAAAAGCAACTTGCTGATTTTCACCAGTTTCTACCAATTTCATGCTGGCATTTAGTCCTACTTTCCCATCACCAGGTAGTCGAAAATCTACATGTTGAGGTTCAATAGTTCTCAGTTGTCCGTTAACGTGGATTTTTTGACTTTGCAGTTGCGATCGCACATATTCTGAGTTAAAGGCGCGATTAATATCAGCTTCAGTTAACACAACCTGTGCATTAGCTTCAGTAGGTTTAGTAAGTTCAATTTTGCCAAAAGCCACACTTAGAGGATTGATGGCAACACTAGTCATTTGCATTTTCAATTCCTCCATGCGGAGGTCTTTCTGCATAACCAAGCCTTCGCCTTCAATCGTGACTGCATCCAC
>NZ_JAIVFR010000139.1 GCF_020829685.1 Nostoc sp. CHAB 5715
AGATTTGCGTGTTTCTCCTGAGGGTACGCCCATTGGCTACCTTCGGCTTACTCAATTCAATGCCAACGCCTCAACGGAATTGGCACACGCTATTTCTAGTCTAGAAAAAAAAGGCGCTGCTGCCTACATTCTAGATTTACGAAATAATCCTGGGGGGTTATTACAATCAGGAATTGAAATCGCCCGTCTATGGTTAGACTCTGGTACTATTGTCTACACTGTGAACCGACAAGGCATTCAAGGTAGTTTTGAAGCCTTTGGGCCACCCCTGACGACCGATCCTCTGGTGATTTTGGTGAATCAAGGAACTGCCAGTGCTAGTGAAATTCTTGCTGGCGCACTCCAAGATAATGGTCGTGCCCAGTTGGTAGGCGAAACCACCTTTGGAAAGGGCTTAATTCAATCTTTATTTGAATTATCAGATGGTTCGGGCTTGGCAGTCACAATTGCTAAGTATGAAACTCCTCAACACCGGGATATCAATAAATTAGGTATTAAGCCAGATCAAGTGATTTCCCAAGACCCAATTAACCGCGAACAGATTGGCACGAAAGCGGATCTGCAATATCAAGCAGCAGTGGAACTTTTGAAGAAAGACTCGGTGGTGGCGGGGAAGGTGTAAAAAGTTAGGAGTTAGGAGTAGAGACGCGATTAATCGCGTCTGTACAGGAATTAGGAGTTTGCCTTGTTCCCAGTCATAGACTGGGAATGACAGAATAATTACTAATTCATAATTAAAGAATGGCATTAAGGTGCAATATCTTGTATCAATTGACCAACAACACCATTTATTTATGGTTACTGAGCGTTTCACTGAGCGCTCACGCCGAAGTCTTGTTGAAGTATGGGGATTGTAATGCGTGAATTTTGAATACTTCGGCTACGCCCTTACTTCGACGCAGCGAGCGTACAAGTCGGCTACGCTCAGGACAAGCTCAGTACAAGTTTTGAATACTTCGGCTACGCCCTTCTCTACGAGAGGCTGCGCCAACGGCTACGCTCAGGACAAGCTCAGTACAAGTTTTGAATTCGGAGCGAAACGACGTTGCCAAATTGGGAATTTCCCGCGATTGCTTTGCCATGTTTTGCGACAATAATTTGACGGGCGATCGCTTATTTGTCGCATCAAAGTATGCTCTCGATTTTATTGCTCCCAGAATTTTTTTATTACGCTTGGATTAAGCTTTTTTCTCTCCCATGCTTGTCTTAACAGATAAATTTCCACAAAATCAAGCGATTGGCTTATAGGTTAACCCAAGGCTGGCGCAGTAAGCAGCGCGTTGAGACTTGAGCTATGGGGTTACTCAACACTCAGCACTCCTGAACGAACTGGTAATGTAATGACAAATTCTGTTCCTTGTCCCAATACAGAGGTGCAGAGAAGTTTGCCACTGTGGGTTTCTTCGATAATTTGATGAGCGATCGCAAGTCCTAATCCTGTCCCCTTACCGACAGCTTTAGTCGTAAATAAATGGTCAAAAATCTTTTCTTTTACTTCTTCAGTCATTCCCTTACCATTATCAGCAATGATAATTTTTATCCAATCTTCTTCTAGGAAAGTTGTAATTATAATTCGATTCCCCTTAAGCTGAATATCCTCAAAGCAGCGTCCATTATTCGATTCTTCTAAAGCATCAATAGCATTGGCTAAAATATTCATAAATACCTGATTTAATTGACCAGGAAAACATTCAATTTCGGGGATATTTCCATAGTTTTTGACTACTTCAATGGCAGGACGCTGTTCGTTCGCCTTCAGACAATGTTTCAAAATTAAAATCGTGCTATCAATACCTTGGTGGATGTGAAATGGCACTTTATAATCTCTATCAGCACGGGAGAAAGTGCGGAGGCTGGTGCTAATATTTTTTAATCTTTCACACGCCATAGACATAGAATCAATCATCTTAGGCAAGTCTTCTAAGCTGTAATCCAAGTCAATTTCTTCGGCATGGTCAAGAATTTTTTCATTTTTGCTGGGTAAACTTTTTTGATAAAGTCTGAGATGTTCAAAAATATCAGCAATAGTGGGTTTGGCTTGTTTGAGACTGGCAGCAATGAAACCGAGAGGATTATTCATTTCGTGAGCTACACCAGCAACTAAATTACCCAGTGCTGACATTTTTTCACTTTGGACTATTTGTAATTGGGCATTTTGTAGATCGATTAGTGCTTGTTGCAAATCAAGAGATTTTTGCTGTAAGGCAAGTTCTGATTGTTTGCGATCGCTAATATCTCGCATCACAACTACTGCACCGAGTTTGTTACCTGAAAGATCGATGATCGCTTGTCCGCTTGCTAATAAAATTCTTTTAGAACCATGCTTCGGCACAATTACCATTTCGGCATTTTCGACGATTTCCCCTTGCAAGGCGCGAAACAGAGGAATTTCCGTTTTTGATAGGGGTGTTTGACCATCCAGTTGATAGAGATCGAAGTGTTCTGTCCATTTTTCTGCTGGTAATGATTCTACTGGTAAGCCATGAAATTCACGAGTTGCTTTGTTAAATAAAGTTAATTTACCACTAGCATCGCAAACAACAATCCCATCGGTAATATTATGAATGATGGCATTCAAAAACTCTCGTTCTTTGGCTAGAGATGCTTCGGCCTGTTTGCCATTGCTAATATCAATCACCACTCCATCCCAAATGATTGAGCCATCGGCTTGTCGCTCTGGCCGAGCAGCAGATTGAATCCATTTCACGGTTCCTGAAGGCAGGATAATGCGCCATTCTTGCTCAAACGGTGTGAGATTTTCGGCAGAGTAGGCGATCGCTTGGGTAATAGCTGGTTGATCGTCAGGATGATGCATGGCGTAAAGGTTATGCGTCCCAGCCATCACTGACTCTGGCTCTAACCCATATAAATCGAAACAGCCAGAGCTAGCGTAGGGTGTTGAAGTTGAACCGTCAGCCCCCAAACGGAATTGGTACACCATACCAGGAATATTATTCGCCAAATTTTGGAAGCGGATTTCACTAGCCTGCAATTTTGCTAGAGATTGTGTTAACTGTTGAGCATAGTTTTGAGAATTTTGATAAAGTCGGGCATTTTCCAGAGAAATTGCAGCTTGAGCGCAAAGTAAGTTTAGCAGTTCGACGCGATCGCTCGTAAAGGCTTTGGTTACTAAGTTATTTTCCAGATACAAAATGCCCAGCAACTTACCTTGATGCAAAATCGGGCAACACAAGATACTTTTGGGCTGCTGTCGTTGAATATAGGGGTCATTAATTAATTGCGGATGCACTGTGGCATCAATAATCACTTTTGGTTGTAAGCTGCGTTTGACGGTATTAATTAAGCCCACTGGCACATCAACAGAGTCTTCAACAGACTGTGGGTTGAGCAACATTGGGTAAAAATCGACTTTAGCAGCCTGTTTCTGTACACTGCTCAGGGAAAGCTGTGCTAACGCCTGAATTAGCAAACGATCTGACTCCAAAAGCATGAACACACACTTATCCGCTCCGGCATTTTCAATGACGATATGCAGTAATGCTTTTAGCAGTTTTTCGAGTTCGATTTCCCCAGAAAGGGTTTGATAAGCTTTGAGAATGGCAGCTAAATCTAAAGCAACAGAGACGCTACTACTGGAAGTGGCAAAACTGGTGGAGGTAACACTTTTCAAGGGGAAGATAGTTTCGTTAGTTGAGAAGGGAGAACGGGTTTGCTCAAGGATGGGGGCGAGGAGTTGGGGATAGCGTCGTTCCAAGTCGGCGACTTTGGCTTTAGCGCCCCAACGAGCATAACCATAGTAGGCTTGAGTCATGTATTCCCCAGCTATGCGCTGTTTGCCCCAATCGAGGTAAAATTTGGCGGCTAGTTCATTGGCCAGAGCTTCTTCTTGGATGTAACCGTTTTCTTTAGCAAGAACAATGGCGCGATCGTACAAATCTATTGCCTGGGCTTTGTTGCCTTGCACTCGCTCTCGTTCCGCCTCGACTAGATGAAACTTGTGCAAGAAATTCATCGGCGCATGAGTTGCCCAGTATTTGAGTTTTTCTTGATTGGCAGCGATGCATTCCTTCATTTGCTGCTGTTCTAGGGTTGAAAGTTGCTCAAACCATGCTAATTGAGCTAAAGACTCATAGAAATGAAAGATGGGTACATATAAAAAAGCCAGGACAGCATCCAAATACTGTCTTGCCTGCCCAGCCTGTTCTACGGCTTGTTCAAACTCTGAAAATAGATAGGACACAACCAGTTTGTTAATCCACAGCAATGCTAATCCGGTGCGATCGCCTGCTGCTTCATGTAATGGAAGTTGATGCTGTTCATTGTAGGCTGCACCGCTGAACACTACTACGTTATCTGCATTGCCTATCAAATTCAGCAAAATTTGTTGACTCAACTGGCAATAGGTCAGAGTTAGATTTTGCTTGAGGTGCTTGAGTGCTTCACAATATCCGGCAACTTCCGACTCCAGTTGCGTTAAATTCTGTCCGGCAAAATAGGAGTAAAAACCGTAGTTATACGCAGAGTAGCCCGCGAAAGCCAAATCGCCTACATCTAAACAGGTACAATAGGCCATCTGCAAGGGTTGTAATGTCTCACGCAGGTGCATTTTCCAATGCCTTGTGTACAAATAGACTAGTAATAAAGTTTTCCCCTTCAATTCGGAATTTTGATAAGGGACTAGCAAATCAAGGGATAACTGACCGAATTCATAACCTAATTCAACGTTTCCGAACACACCACACATTAATATTCCATAAGAGACATAGCTAAAGGTCGAGGTTGACTCATTGCCATACACGACGGACAGATAAACCTTTTTTAAAATCACCAGTAAATACAGCAGTGGCACAGACAGATAAGCACAGGGTGCTGCCGATGTCAAAATTCGAGCTGCTGCCACGATAGTCACATCCGTTGCTTGGCTGAGGTTGAGTAACTCCCCAGGTAACCGCTCTCCAATCGCCTCTGAGACGGTACTAAAGGCAGTTGCCACGTCGTCTTGGGTAGGCGCTGCGGGCAGTTCCACTCCCAATTGCTTTAAGATGGCAAGTGCCGCCGCGATCGCTTGAGTAAAATGACCCTGAGCGGTGAATGCCTCAATCTTCACCTCATAAACGCTGATTTGATCTAATGGGGTTTTGGCGTGGTTCAGGACAAGACAGGCATTGGCTGCCATCTGCTCTAAATCACCGCTCAGATAGGCGGCTTCTGTGGCGACTTGATGGAGTGCTAGGGTCAACTCATACTGATGCTGCCAACTGTTTTGAGCGAGTAACCCAATGCCCACCTGGGCATATTTGCAGGCGCCAGTATAGGCGGTCGCCGCTTTTGCCTTGCGACTTGCCATCAGGTTGAACTGCGCGAGGGCTTGCCGTTCTGCTGATTGGGTAATCAATTCAACTGCCACATTGAGTTGACTGACGATTTCAAAAATGCGTTCTTCCCGGTTGCTTTCGGGGGTATTACTCAAGAGTAACTGTCCAATCTTCAAGTGAACGGCTTGTTTTTCATCGCTGGGAATCAGGGAGTATGCCGCTTGTTGCACCCGGTCATGTAAAAACTTATAAGTAACTGTCATTTGTTCTTGGTCATTGGTCATTTGTTTTTGATCGTCTACAAATGACATAGGCGGTTCGCCTTGCCGCAGGGTATGACTATTGACAAATGACTCCTGTTGATAAAACTTATAAACTTCACTTTGGGGTAAAATCAAACCTGACTGCAAGGCTTTCCATAAACTTGCAGCAGCTTCGATTTGGGATTGTTCAGAAACGATCGCTAACGTCGCCAAATCAAACTGATTGCCAATACAAGCTGCCAGTTTCAAAACATCTTGAGTGATATCGGGCAATTTCTGAAGCTGTTGTGCCATAAATTCCACTACATCATCGGTGAGAGCAAGCGATCGCACTTGCGCTACATCACACTGCCAAAAACCTCCCTCCCAATCAAAGGTAATCAGCCCATCCTCATGTAGCGCTTTCAAAAACTGAGTTGTGAAAAAGGGATTGCCTTTAGCTTTTTGATAAACTAACTCTGTCAACGGCAATGCTTGGCTTGTTGCACAACTGAGGGAATCGGCGATTAAATGGTTCACATCTGCTTGACTCAAGGGAAATAGAGTCAGAGTGTTGACACCAGAAGATTCCTTTTCAATTTCATCTAGCGTCAACATGAGGGGATGAGCTGCAAATACCTCGTTATCGCGGTATGCGCCAATAACGAATAGATAACCGCAATCGCTCTGGGCCATCAACAGCTTCAGCAAATTGAGCGATGCCGAATCTGCCCACTGCAAATCATCGAGAAACATCACCAACGGATGCTCTGGTGTGGTAAAGACTTGAATAAACTTTTGGAACAGCAAATTGAAACGGTTCTGTGCCGCACTGCCCGATAATTCAGCGATCGCAGGCTGTTTACCGATTATCTGCTCCAGTTCAGGAATCACCTCGATCAAGAGTTGCCCGTTCTCGCCAACTGCCGCTAAAATCTTACTCTGCCATTGCTTTAGTTGGGTATCGCTTTCACTAAGCAACTGTCCCATCAAATCACGAAAGGCTTGTACAAAAGCAGACAGAGGAATGTTGCGGTTAAATTGGTCATACTTGCCTTTGATGAAGTAGCCATTCCACCGCACAATCGGCTTATGCACTTCATTGACAACTGCGGTTTTGCCAATGCCAGAGAAACCTGCCACCAGCATCAGTTGGGAGCCACCATTGGCAACATTACCAAATGCTTCCAGTAACGTCTGTACTTCCGATTCGCGTCCGTAGAGTTTTTCTCTGATGAGAAAGCGATCGCTAATATCTCGCTGTCCCAAATCAAACCAGGTATGTTTGCCTGTTTCTCGCCACTGTTCTAAGCAAGTAACGAGGTCATGTTTAAGCCCTAGCACACTCTGATAGCGGTCTTCCGCGTTCTTCGCCATCAGTTTGCGGATAATTTCACTCAGCATCAAGGGCAAATCGGGGTTGAAATCGCTGGCGTTGGGTGGAAGTTTCGCAATGTGGTAATGCACCAACTCCATCGGTTCCTGGGATTCAAAGGGCAGTTGTCCACTCAGTAACTCAAAGAAAGTTACACCTAATGAATAGAAATCGCTGCGGTAGTCAATGCCCCTGTTCATCCGTCCGGTTTGCTCTGGCGACAGATAAGCTAGCGTTCCCTCCAGCCCGTTGGGACTTTGGATCTCCTGGGTTTCTCGTGGTAGGAGTGAGGCAATACTAAAATCAATCAGCTTAACTTGTTTGGTGTCAGGGTGAATCAGGATGTTGGCTGGTTTAATGTCTTTGTGAATGACCCGCTGTTGATGCAACCGATGTAAAATGTCTAGCAGTTGCAGAACAATGGGTAAAAATTGCTCTAATGTCAGTGTTTTTCCTTGAGTAAATTCCCGCAAGGAAATGCCACCAAAGTCCTCCATTACCAGGGCATAGCCATTGTGATAGGCTTCCAGGCTGTAGGGTTTGATAATGCCAGGAATATCTAGATTTTTAGCGATCGCATATTGGTTGCGAAACTGTACTAATTCGTTAAAAGTTGGGTATTCTTGTTTTAAGAGCTTGATGACAACTGGTAGGCGTTGGCGAAGCCCACCGAAGGTATCGCATTCTCGTACTGCCCGATACACTTGAGTACGAGAACCTGAATAAAGTTGCTCTATGATTTGGTATCCAGCGATCCTTATAATTCCATCAACTTTTGCGCTCATAAATTTTTACGAAAATCTCTGTATACTAGCGTTATGATTCCCAAGACAATATCTTAGTTAACAAACGTTAGAAAATTTGCATTGGGCATTGGGCATTGGGCATTGGGCATTGGGCATTGGGCAGGAGATAGGAGCAAAGCCGGAGATGCTCCGCCTCCGGGCAGTTCGAGCTTACGGAACCCACGTTTAAAAACATGGGATTGGATCTTGGACGCAATGCAAATTGCGCTATGCGTCTCGATACAATTCTTCTTTTAAACTGGGCAATGACCCAGAACTAAAGTTTTTATTCATACTTCTTTCCGTAAGCTCGAACTGCCCGACGCTCGCGGACTCGCTTGCCGCCGGCGCTATCTGCCTCCTGCCTTCTTTGTAATAAACCTACACCTGTCAGGCAGGGGGAGAAGAAATCGGATAGTCGTATTGGATACAGGAATTGAGTAATTTAATTTTTGTCAGTCCCTAAAGTGGGGCGTTACAGATCATAGTGCGTCTAAAAAAGTTAAACAAACATATTGATATATCAATGCATTTGCTATACATTTTTTATGTAAGTTTTAATTTTACAGGTTTAAGGAATGGCTATTAAAATTTTAGAATTAAGTACTCTGACGGAGCTTAGTAAAGAAGAAGAAAGGTGTAAAGGAGGTATTGGAGAGACCGTTCCTACCGTACCCAAAACCGAGGATGCTGGGACACACCCTAAATCTTCCTTAATAACTGTTTTACCAAAACCAATTGTTGTGCCAAAACCAATTGTTGTGCCAACACCAACTGTTGTGGAGACAACCTAAGTATAAACTGCTACTAGTAATTTTTTAAGATAGAAAGTAGCTATTGTTCCTACGTTTAACTAGGTGGCATTGAAACAAAAACCGGAGAAGACAGGTAACTTTTCCGGCTTTTTTGCTTGTATTTAGTACATTTTCCGCTAATACAAATTTTCTGCTTTAGTTGTGGCTCTCAACCTACAACTAAAGTTTTTAGGACTTACGCAAGATAATTAAGAAAAGCCTGAAACAACCCATTTTCGTTAATTCACATCACGATGCATTTGTAAAGTGCGTAAGTCTTAATTTTTCTTAAACTATTCAAGTACGTCCGGTGAGATTGGCAACTACAGCTGCTAACTCGGCCGAATTGACTGGCTTGGGGACATGGAGTTGAAAGCCTGCTAACAGCGCTTGCGTGCGGTCTTCGGCCCTAGCATAGGCTGTCAGCGCCACTGCTGGAATCCGCCCACCTTGGTCTGTTGGTAGCGCCCTGACTTGACGAATTAGTGTGTAGCCGTCTTCTTGTGGCATACCAATATCACTTACCAGTATATGGGGGCGAAATTCTTGCAGGGCAAGCAGTGCATCACTTGCAGATGGAGCAGCCATGACTTGGGCCCCATACTGTCCCAGAATCGTGGTGAGCAAATGACGCGCGTCTGCCTCATCATCAACAATCAGCACCCGCAAGCCATCTAGGTTTGGCAGGTAATTATTAACCCCTTGGGTATCTCCAACAGATGAAAGTTGCTCTGCGGTATTAGTCTCTACATAAACGGCTTTCATTGGCAGATTGACAATGAATGTTGCGCCCAGGCCAATTCCTGGACTTTCGGCAGAGACTGTGCCGCCGTGTAATTCTACCAAGTGGCGGACGATCGCTAACCCTAATCCTAGTCCACCATGCGATCGCGTGATCGAACTGTCTTCTTGACGGAAACGTTCAAATACATGGGACAGGAATTCGGCAGCAATTCCTACTCCTGTATCGCTCACCCGAATTTGCACGCAAGATTCAATGCGCTCCAATTGCACATCAACTCTTCCCCCCTTGGGTGTAAACTTAACGGCGTTGGAGAGCAAATTCCACACAACCTGTTGCAAGCGGTTGGCATCACCCACAACTACCCCTACTTCCGGCTCAAATTTACAGTTGATGCTAATCTCTTTGGCCCGGGCTGCTGGGTACACAGTATCGATTGCTGCCTCTACAAGTGGTGCAAGTTTTACCCGATGAATATTTAGATGGAGTGTCCCTCTAATAATCCGCGAGACATCTAAGACATCTTCGATTAGTTGAGCTAGGGATCTGGTGTTACGCTCAATTGTCTCTAGCGCTCGGCTAGTAGTAGTTTCATCAAACCTGCGATTCCTAAGTAGCTGCGTCCAGCCCAATATGGCGTTTAAGGGTGTGCGGAGTTCGTGGGAGAGTGTGGCGAGAAATTCATCTTTGATGCGGTTTGCAGCTTCGGCATCGGCGCGTGCAGCTTGTTCGCGCTCAAGCAATTGTTCGCGTTCTTGCTCTGCTTGCTTGCGATCGGTAATGTCAATCATGAATCCATGTAATAGCTGCGGCCCATTCTCATCCCGCACCACATTAACAATGTCATACAACCATACGACTCTGCCATCAGCAGCCAACATTCTGTATTCAAATTCGTAATTATTCAGTGAGAAAGAAGATTCTAGGCAATACTCGATAGCCCACTCCCGATCTTCTGGATGCATGTGTTTTGCCCAGAAATCATCGGTGTACCAGTCTGACAATGGATAGCCAAGAATCTCAACGGTTTGGGGCCCTACATAAGTAAAATTTCCGGTGGTAGCATTTACCTCCCATGGAATCACTCGGGCTTTTGCTGTGAGTGTCTTTAACCGTTTTTCGCTCTGTTTGAGTGCTGCTGATGGCCGAGTCGTATGGTTGTATGACATTGTTACTGTG
>NZ_JAIVFR010000013.1 GCF_020829685.1 Nostoc sp. CHAB 5715
AGCTAGAAGAAAAAACACTGAAATTAGAAGCAAAAAAACAGGAACTTATATATCTCTCAGATATGGCAGATATGCTTTATTGCTGCGAATCTGAAGATGAGGTGTATCAAGTAGTCGCTTTAACCTGTTCTAAGCTATTTCCTAATATGAGTGGTTGTATCTATATAATTGCTAATTCTAAGAATTATGTTCAGATGAATAGTTTTTGGGGAGATGAAAGAACCAGTAAAGAAATATTTTCCTTATCTGATTGTTGGGCATTGCGAAGAGGAAAATTAAATCTTTTATCGCCTCTTAATTCAGGACTAATATGCAATCACTTAATAAAGCCTGTTAGCGGCACACATTTATGTGTTCCATTGTTTGCACAAGGCGAAGTAGTTGGGATTTTACACATCTATGCGCTTGAAGAAATCAGTCCAGAAGATCAACAAATTACTGAGATTATTGCTAGAACCTTAGCCATTGCACTAAATAATCTATCGATAAAACAACGTCTAACTTATGATAACTTGCGGGATGGGATGACCCAACTATTCAATCACAACTATATGGAAACCATAACGGAACAGAGACTAGCAGAGGCTGAACGGTCGGGAGAACCTCTTAGTATTATTTTCCTTGATATCGATAACTTCAAATCTTACAACTCGCGCTATGGGCATTTGACTGCCAACATTGTTCTCCAGGGATTAGCAAAACTGCTGTTAAAATCTATTCGCTCCTTTGACATTGCTTGCAGATGGGGTGGTGAAGAATTTGTGATTGTGATGCCTAATATGACACTGGAAAACCTTAGGAAGCGAGTAGAACAACTCAGGATAGATGTTGAACAAATGCAATTGAAGGACGGCGATCGCATTCTCGAAGGCATTACCGCTTCTTTTGGAATAGCTGTATCAGAACCAGGGATTACAGTTAAAGATTTTCTAAATCGGGCAAATCAAGCGATGCTTGAGGCAAAGCGAACAGGAAAGAATCGGGTTATAGAGTATGTAAATAGGTATAATTAATTCATAATTTATAATTTCAAAAACGCCAAGCGATGAAATGAGCATTTCTTCAGTTGGCATCAAGCGTCAGACTTTCCAGCATAGAAATCTGAAACTTATAAATTTATCCTATAAAAAAAACGGCGTTGCTGATTCCATATATGAAAATGATTTTGCATAATACCAAAATCCTTTTAGAGACGTAGCAGTGCTACGTCTCTACACCCGGATTCATACTTCAATTCAGCAACGCCAAAAAAACAACTCCCACATCTTGAGGGAGTTGTCATTTTGTATTCGAGCAGTTTTTCAAACGATTCAGAATGGAGCGATGCCTGCGGCGGGCTGCGCCTACGCCAAACAGATAGCAGCCAAAATAGCAGCGATGACATAAAATACTCCAACCACTTGCAATTCTGACCAGCCAGTGAGTTCTAAATGATGGTGTAAGGGTGCCATTTTGAAGAGGCGCTTGCCTTTGCCATCAGGGCCTTTGGTGGCTTTGTAATAACTTACCTGTGCCATTACCGAAAGGGTTTCTACGAAGAAGATACCACTGAGAATGAACAGAGCTACTAAGGTGTTTGTCAATAACGCTACAGCCGCTAAAGCGCCGCCCAATGCTAAAGAACCGGTATCTCCCATAAAAACCCGGGCTGGGTTACGGTTATGGGCTAAGAAACCTAAGCACCCACCACTTAAAGCAGCACAGAAAACCATCAACCCAGGTGCTGTAGGTGCGACTATAGCACCTAATGCTAAAAGTGCGATCGCTACTGTTCCTGCTGCCAAGCCATCAATGCCATCTGTTAAATTAGTCGCATTACTTTCTGCAACTAGCACAAAACCTGCTAAAGGCCAAAATAGGAACCCCAAGGGAAGTGTAAAGCTCACCCAAGGCAAAGCAATATTTGTTATATTAGAAGGTTGATTAAACATCAGCCATAGACAAAACACAGCCGCAAAACCTACTTGCAAAGCCAGTTTCGTTCCGGGAGATATACCTTTATTTGATTTACGGCGCAGAATTTGCCAATCGTCGAGCCAGCCAATCAATCCGTAGCTGATTGTCAATGCCGAAACTGCAAGCACGTCTCTAGCAAAGTTAGATAATATACAGGCAATTATCACACCTACAGGGATAAAAAATATACCTCCCATTGTTGGCGTGCCTGCTTTTTTTAGATGGGCTTGGGGGCCATCTTCACGAATTATTTGTCCAGTTTTGAGTGCTTGGAGTAGGGGTATTACCCAATAGCCCACGGCACCTGAACCCATAGTACACAATAGTAGTGGCAAGGTTAATGACATACTTTGCCAGGGTAGCCTATTGGCCATCGAATCCAATAAAAATGCTGTTGTAGCTAGCCCTACGGTTAATAAAGAGGCTAGAGCGATTCCAGAAATATTTAAACCTTGCTCAGGAGATAATTTAGCGTCCACAGAAGTTTCCCTTCACTCCACACTTATAAAATTCAATATCAGCAACTAGAGATACTACCAAGTCCCTAGCCTGAAAAGGCTAATCCTCGGCAATTCCTATATCGTCATCATCATCAAGGTCGTAGCCAATCCCATCTTCTACACCCATTAGAGAGTATATTTCTTCTTCGTCATCTTGAAAATCCGGTTCGTGAACGTCACGCGCGATGATCCGACCGTTGGTTTGCAACCAGTCCAACAAAGAGGACTCTTGCTTTAAGGGGATAACATCGGCTCGCTGATTACGGGGTACTTCACGTAATGGAGAGTTCAACATATCGAGGAGGACAAGAAAATGTATACGTAAGTTGACATTTAGAGTCTATCACTTGGCACGGATTTATTTAGTTATCTTTTCAACCCTTTTGTTGATAAATCCGCATTCAGATAGAAATTTTTTATTTAATAGGCGTATTGCTTACGCAAAGCCTTTATTTAGTAATTTTTATGGTTCTACACATAGGTTATGAATATCTTGTTTATGCTGATGGAAAGGACTGATTTTTGAGGTGACAGGCGATGATCAAAAAAGCGGCTCTAATAGATGCGATCGCACTTACTAATCGCGGTCTACTGGCGACTGAGCTACAGAAACAGCTTATCTTAGCAGCGATCGCCAATTTAGAAGATTTTAATCCTACACCCCGTCCGGTAGAAGCTAACAATTTGCTAGATGGCAATTGGCGATTACTATACACCACCAGCAAGGCTCTTTTAAACTTAGATGCTCTACCTTTTTGCAAACTGGGTCAAATCTATCAGTGTATCCGGGTTGATACTGCCAGTGTTTACAACATAGCTGAGATTTATGGCTTACCTTATTTGGAAGGATTAGTCAGCGTTGCTGCTAAATTTGAGCCAGTTTCAGGTCGGCGTGTCCAAGTGAAATTTGAGCGGTCTATTATCGGCTTACAACGTTTAATAGAATACAATTCTCCGGTAACTTTTATCCAACAAATTGAAGCAGGTAGAAAATTTCCTGCAATTGATTTTGCAATCAAGAGTGATAAACAGCAAGGCTGGTTAGATATCACTTATATAGATAACGATCTGCGGATCGGCAGAGGTAACGAGGGAAGTGTGTTTGTCTTAACTAAAACATAAGCTTCTACAAAATAACCGCTTGCGAACGAAGGTACGCTATAACGTGTGCCTTGTCAAGTAGAGTATAATACCGTTTTTGGGGAGTGGGGAATGGGGAGTAGGGAGTGGGGGAGATAAGGGAGGTGAGGGAGATGAGGGAGAAAGAATAATTAATATTCAATTCCCAATTCCCACTTGCCCTGAGCGAAGCCGAAGGGATGCCCAATTCCCAATTCCCAATTCCCAATTCCCACTCCCCACTCCCCACTCCCTACTCCCAATTCAGACAAATAACTTAACAAAGACTCTTGCTGCTACCTTCAGGTTGTAGAGTGAAATCAATTAGCCCTCTAGATTGGCGATTGATAACTAAAAGGGAAAATAATCATGGTTCAACGTGGTTCTAAAGTACGTATTCTCCGCCCTGAATCCTACTGGTTTCAGGATCTAGGAACTGTGGCTTCCATTGACCAAAGCGGCATCAAATACCCAGTAATTGTCCGCTTTGACAAGGTAAATTACTCTGGTATCAATACCAACAACTTTGCCCAGGATGAATTAGTCGAGGTTGAAGCACCAAAGGCTAAAGCACCTAAAAAATAGCAGCAAAGCTACAAGGGGCTTGTTTGATGCGATGATGAAGGGTAGTCTGAAGTCTGAAGTATGAAGTCTGAAAATTTCAGTTCATTCATCTTTCACCCAAGCCTACCCTAATCTATGAGAAGCTGACCTGCGGGTATTTACGGTTTCTCTTGGGTAGTAATACGAGCCATCTACGGCTATGTAAGTTACTACTCCATCTCTTCTTTATTGAACCCCCAAGTACATCAAAATTGCTTGCTTAATCAGTTTGAATGCCTGAACTGCCTGAAGTTGAAACAGTCCGAAGGGGCCTAAATCAATTGACCCTTAACCAAGAAATTACGGGTGGAGATGTGTTGCTTGATCGCACCATCGCCTACCCGTTTTCTGTTGGTGAGTTTGTTGATGGAATTAAAAAGAATGCGATCGCTACTTGGCATCGTCGCGGTAAATATCTCCTCGCCGAACTCTCTCTCCCTTCTCCCTCATCCTCCTCATCCTCCTCATCTTCCACAGGTTGGCTAGGGGCTCATCTGCGAATGACCGGTCAACTACTATGGCTGCATCGAGATGAACCATTACATAAGCACACGCGGGTTAGATTATTCTTTGGGGAACAGCAGGAATTACGCTTTGTTGATCAGCGTACCTTCGGGAAAATGTGGTGGGTTCCGCCTGGTGTTGCTGTAGAAAGTATTATAACTGGTTTGGCAACACTGGCAGCAGATCCATTTTCACCCGAATTCACTGTTGAATATCTAGCTCTCAAACTCCAAAACCGCCGCCGTCCGATTAAGACTGCACTACTCGATCAATCGGTGGTGGCGGGATTAGGTAACATTTATGCGGATGAAGCCCTGTTTAAGAGTGGAATTTTACCTGAAACCTTGTGTATAGATTTGCAGCTAAAGCAGATTGAGCGTTTGCGAACAGCGATAATTCAAGTTTTAGAAACCAGCATTGAGGCTGGCGGTACGACTTTTAGTAATTTCTTAAGTGTTAAGGGTGTCAACGGCAATTATGGTGGTGTTGCTTGGGTTTATAACCGCGCTGGAGAACCCTGTCGAGTTTGTGACACTCCAATTATGCGGATTAGGTTAGCTGGGCGATCTAGTCACTTTTGCCCCCAGTGTCAAACGGTATGGGGAGTTAGGAGACGCGATTAATCGCGTCTGTACAGGAGTTGGGAGTTTTTACCTCGGAAGTCTTTTAAAATGCGGATAAGTCTAATCTAGAAATTTGAGAGGGGAATTTATGGCAGTCAAAAAAGGAGATATGGTTCGCGCTATCCGCGAGAAACTGGAAAACAGTCTGGAAGCAAAAGCCAGTGATACTCGCTTTCCTTCTTATTTGTTTGACAGCAAGGGCGAAATTGTAGATATCAAAGGTGATTACGCCCTGATTAAGTTCGGGAAAGTGCCAACACCAAATGTTTGGTTACGTGTGGATCAGCTTGAAGAGTTTAAATAATTAAAAATAAGAACCCCACCCCGCCAAAGCTATGCTTTGTCTCCCCTCCCCGCAAAAGAGGAGGGGTGGGGTGTTAGGAGCTTATGAAAGAGGTCTAATTTAGGAGTCAGCATTAATTCTGACTCCTAACTCCTAAATTATTGTTGATAAAAATTGCACTTTAATAATTATTTTTTCTTCCCCTAACTCCCCAATTGTGTGTAATTTAGCTCGTGTCACCATCGTGGGTGCGGGTAGGGTTGGCAGTACTTTAGCCCTGTGGCGGCCTATCTGCAAGGTGAATAGGGTTTAGAAGATGTTGTGATTGGTGTTCGCTGTCGGTTGGGATGCGGTGGAATTGAAAGTGTTTTGGAATTAAATTTCAGCGATCGCCAAAGAGAGGGTTTGCATACTTCGGCTAAATCTGTGCGTAAAAGTATTGAGCGATCGCAGGAAATTTTGGTTGAGTAGAACCTCGAAAATCCCCCTTAAAAAGGGGGACTTTAACTGAGTTACCCCTTTTTTAAGGGGGTTAGGTTTTGCGTTAACGACGGTAATCCTCATCTGCGGGGTCGCCGTAGGGATCTTCGCTGGCTGGACGGACGTTACCAAATTCCCCTTGGTCTGCGGGGTCGCCGTAGGGGTCTTCACTGGCTGGACGTACATTACCGTAAGACGCTATATCTCCGGGGTCGCCGTATGGGTCTTGGCTGGCTGGAATCACGTTGCCGTAAGAGGATATATCTGCGGGGTCGCCGTAGGGGTCTTCACTGGCTGGGCGGACATCACCGTAAGAGGCTATATCTGCGGGGTCGCCGTAGGGGTCTTCGCTGGCTGGGCGGACATTGCGATCGCGGTATTCAGCATCCTCAGATTGATCGCTGTTTCCTCCAAAGAAGAGATCCTTCGCCTTTCGCAAAAAGTCATCTACCATAATCTGTCTCCTGATTTAAGTTAGTGTTTCCGACGTGCGCGATCGGCGTTATCCTCCGGGAAACCCGCTTTCTTATTTACACACGCTTTGCTATCTAGAGTGCTGGAGCTGCCGATGAAGTTATGCCAGTTAGATCGCGACCTGTAGTACTCCCGTTATAGCCTTGGAATTGCCGATATTGTTGCGCTTGAGATTCCGGTACTCGAATTCCTTCTGATGGTGGAGTTACCCAGTGAGCGCGATGTTCAGCATCACGGTAGTATACACGCCCGTTCTTAGAAAGATAGTATTTACCTTGCGCTCCATCTTGTGAAGCATTCTTATGTTGGTTGTAGAGGTAATAAAGTCCCGCAGCACCTGCCAAAATTGCCACTTTCTGTCCTGTGGACAAGCCTTTCTTAGCTTCGGTTTGGCGATCGCTGACTGTTCTACCAGCAGTATCATCAACTGGTGGTGGTACTGAAGCGTTTCGGGAACCACCTCCGCAGCTACTCAGCAAGGGTACGGTTAGCAATGCCGAAAGCAGCACTGCAAATAGACGCGAAACTATTTTACGTTCTTTATATATTGTGTTCATCGGATTTCATCATCACCTGTATTTGCTAAAAGCCTTGCTGTTGCAAAAACAAAGTTGAAATTCCTGTTATTTCGCGTGGAATTGAAAAAACATCTACAACTCAATTTACAACTGCACAGCTACAGCGTTTCACTGTTATGATGAGCCATTTTCTCAAGTATTCCATCCTGCCTTTGAGAGAAACTGCATTCATCCTAAGGAAATATATTTTTGATTTTTTATTCATCAATTTAGCCCAAACGCGGAAATATTCAGCAATTTCTCGGTTATGTTTTCGGGGCAAATAAATTAAAAAGATACAGTTACTATGATGATCTTTGCCAAAAAGTACACTCAATATGACATCACAAAATACAGCCCAAACTAGAACTCGTCTCCTTTTGGCTTTGTGGGATTTGGGAGGAACGCAGCAGGAAGTTAAGAAGGGTCAACTCACTAAGCGAATTGTATCCAAAAGCCAGAAGGTAGCAGATTATCAGGGTTCATTTGAAGAATTGCAGAATCAGGGTGCGATCGCAATCTCCAAAAAAGGATACTCTCTGACATCTCCCAAGGGTTTAGAGGTATTGGGTAAGGGTTTGAGAAGTGGCGATTTTAAGTTTGAAGGGACGATTGTCGGTACTTGGGCGGCGAATGCGTTGTTGCGGTGGATTAGTCAGATCGATGTTGCAGTAGCTGGTGCAGATGTACCAGTTAATGGGAAGAGTGCGATCGCATCTTACGACGAGTTTAAGTCAGTGGCGTTAGAAGTTTACGACAAGCTGAACTATGAATACAACTTTAATCATCTAGTGCCAATTTATCGCATTAGAAGAGGAATTGGCGATCGTGTAAGTCGTACAGAGTTTAATGATTGGCTGCTAGAAACGCAAGCTAACGATATTTTGCAACTGCAAGGCGGAACTGTAGAAGATAACGCACCTGACAAAATAGAAGATTCCATCACCACGGTATTAGATGGATTACGCTGCTACGCCAAGCTTATCAAAGCCTAAATTTCCTTGTACTCCTCACTAAATTAATTTCACAATACTATGATTGCCACTACATCTACCATTGATGAACTAATTATAAATCAAAACCCATTTGCAGGACATATTGTTGTCAGACCCCAACAGATATGGGGAAAAAGTTATCCCGATGTTCCTTTAATTAATTCTCACGCTTCTAATGCAGTATTTGATGCAGTTGAACAAATTCGTAAAGGGAAGCGTGAAACTGTAGGTATCACAATAACGGCTGAAAAGGGGTTAGGTAAAAGTCATCTTATCAGCCGTGTTCGCCATCGCTTAGAAACAGAAGCTGATGCCTTATTTATTTACATGGGTAAGTATGACAGTCTGAATCAGATTAAGTATCAATTCCTGCAAGCCGTTGCTTCTAGCCTTAGAGCCTTTGGTGGTCAACAAGTAATGCAGTGGCAAGAAATAGCTGCTGCTTTAATTAATGAAGCTAAAAATTGTAACTATACACCACAGCAGTACATCAGTAATATTTACCCAAATTGGTCAAGGAAATACTCAACTAAGAAAATAGTTGATAGCTTAACACAAGCCGTCTTAAAAATTAAGCCTGACATTACTAATCATTATATAATTAGGGCTATTTTGTGGACACTTTCTACAGAACACACTCACGATGCAAATTATTGGCTATCAGGTTTAGAAATCACACAAACAGAAGCTGATACACTAGGTTTACCAAATCCTAAGAATTTAGATAGAGAAGCTGAAGCATTAAATAATGTACGCCAGATTTTAGATATAACCAGCCATTATAAAGTTCCGGTGATTTGCTTTGATGAATTAGATATTGCAGAAATTTCCGACACAGGTTTTACAGCAGCACAGGTTATTGCAAACTTAGTTAAGGATTTATATAACAATCTCAAAAGAGGCGTTTTCCTTTTGACTATGTATCCTGAAACTTGGAATGAGCAAATCAGGACATTACCACAAGCTGAAGCAGTCGTTGATAGATTAGCAAGTGAACAAGCTGACAGGCAACCAATTGCATTAAAATATCTAAATTCTGATGATATTGTGGCTTTAGTGAATCAATGGTTGCAAGATTTTTATAAGGAACATAAACAAACACCTCCTCGCTCTCTTTACCCGTTTAATGAAACTCAACTCAGAGAACTTGGTAAGAGTAGACCTACTGTTAGGTCAGTTTTAAAATGGTGTGCAGAGAATTTCGCACCTAATGAGCCTATTATTGATAAGCCTACAGATTCAACAACTGCATGGACATCTACAACAATCCATCCAGTTAAACCATACTTCAATAGTGAGTTAGCAAATGTAGAAGCTTCTATTGATTCATTAATGGAGGAAGAAGCAACAATTACTGATGCTCTTTTGCTTGCTTTCAATAATTTAATAGGTAAAACTGTAGAGGGAGTAATAATCGAATCAATTGAAGAAGTAGAGCCTAGTGCAGCAAATAATGGCTTTATGGATTTCAAAATTATCGGCAATAAGAGAAAAGTGAGGATTGGAGTAGATGTAGTTCAGCAAGACTACACGGTTATAGGTGCTGCTTTAGGACGACTAATTGATTACAGGAAATTTGACCTAACTCGTGGTTGCTTGGTGCGTTCAAAGAAAATTAGTTCAACAGCAGTATTAGCTAGAAAACATTTGAGAATCCTGTTGGAACAAAAGGGTGGAGAGTGGGTAGGCTTGCAAAGCCAAGACATTAAACCTCTGTTGGCGATCTTATTCGTTTACTATAACCGTGAAAGTTACGAACTGACAGAAGAACAGATTGTTGAATTTATTGAGCAAAAGCAACTAGCAATAAATAATCCTTTGATTAGAGAAATTCTCAGCGATCCTTCTGGTCAAGAACCTACAAATTTAACTGATGATGGATTACCTATTAGTATTCCTCGAAGTGTTGCTACTGCCGATAATATCGACCTAAATCTATAGCTAACTAGAAATGAATCAGCAGTTTTCAATTCCAACGGCGCTGTGTTTACCCGTCCCTGATATTGAAGCCTTAATACAGGGACGAACAATTGCAGCTTTACCCAGGATGTTTATTCGTCCTGGGCAAAGATTTGTACTTTATCCTGCTGATTCTTCAGCTTCAATTAAAGCTTGGGCTAAATGTGAACTTTGCCAAATTTTAGACGAGACTAAGCCATTAGATATTTTGTCTAAGTTAACAATATGGACACCAAAAGTATTAAAGGAGATACTACAAAAACAGCAGTATCTTTTCCTGGCTTACTTGCGCGTCTATCAGTTAACTCAGTTAGAAGAAATATCAGTCAATCCTAACATTCAGGAAAAGCTAGGAAAATTTATTAGTTTACCTAATTCTCTAACGGTTTCTGAAGCAAACCCAATATTAAACGATCGCACTTTCGCCCAACGCAAACACCAGTTAGAAAAGCTAGAACCCTCACTGCATCCTGAACTAGAAGAATTGCAGAGTGCGATCGCATCCCTAACCATTAGCCAACCAGGAGCCAAACAATTAGACGACGATATCAAAGTATTCTTGGGCTGGAGTAGTGACAAGCTAATTAAGCAACCCGATCTAGATTTAGCTTGGATAAATGATATTGCAAAATTGGGCGATCGCAGCATAGAAAAAGATGAGGGTAAAAGCAACTACCAAGCTGGTACAGACTTTGAAGATATTGCACGCCGTAGCCTTGACTTTTTAGGATTCAAAGTTGAAGCAAACTGCAAAGGCGGTGAAGGTGGGTTTGGCTTATTTTGCTCACAACCTTATCCTCTTGTTTGCGAATGCAAAGCAGGTAAAAGCATTCCTGATCGTGCAGTAGAAGAATTAGATAGGATTGGTAGAAGGCATCTAAAAGAAAATTATCTTCAAGCTGTAAGGTTAATTATTGGCCCAGGTAAACCGACTAAAAATTTGAAAGAATCTGCTGAAATATCGAAAATCAGTATTATAAATGTAATGACTCTACAAAAGCTAGTTGAATTCAAAGCCGAATATCCAGGTGCTATTAACTTAGTAGAATTACAACAATATCTAGAACCTGGGCAAATTGACTATAAAATTGATGAATATATTGATAAAGCTCAGAGAGATATTAAATTGCGCTCGCAGATTATTATAGCAGTCAAAGAACTTTCTGAACAAGACAACGAAACTTCAAAAGCTACACATCCGAGTTTCACAGTTACAGAAATTCGTGTTCATTACAATGCTACTCATAATCCCCGGCTAAATGATGAAGTAGTTCACGATTTACTGATTGAACTTTCTTCACCCTTAACAGGCTATTTAGGACGAATAAAAGGCAGTGATTGGAATAGCGATCGCTTTTACTTTCTCCGCGATTTACCTACTAACTAAAGATAGTAAACTTGTAATTCTCTAGCTTTACGCAATTTATCTCGCAATTGTTCAACTACAACTTCTCCATCAATACCTTCCCCTCTATCCAGTTGCTCAATAGCAACCTCAACTTTTTCGCGTGTTTCTTCAACCCATTGTTGATAACCTTTTTCCCACTCTAATAGCAACTTCAATGCTTTACTAATCACTTCTTCAGGATTCGCATATCTACCTGTAGCAATTTGCGCTTGGATAATTTGCTCTAGTTCAGGTTTAATTTGGATATTCATGATTTATATTCTAGTTTATTGGCAGCTTGAACTTTATTGTAACAACATTTAAAGTTAGATTAATTGAATAGCGATCGCTTTGACTTTCTTTGCAATTTACCTACTAACTAAAAATAATACAATATATCTCTTTTCTTACCTTCGCGCTCTTAGCGTCCTTCTCTGCGAGACGCTGCGCGTAGCAAGATCCCCGTAGGAGTATGCGGTTCGTTTAAAAACAACTGAAGTAAGTAGGCATAGCCACCCGTAGGCATTGCAGTTATCCTAAAGTTAATATACCAGCCTGATAATTAACCACCAACGGCAGAATTTTTAGCCACTCTGAACCTAACAAAACTTCAGTAATTTCATCCCCTGCATAAACAGGAATTTCATACTCTTGTTCGTTTAGTATCAACTTGCCTGAATATATTTTAAACAAGGTTTCACCCTGTGCAGTTCGCAAAGTTTCCTTACCAATATAAAACCAGTCTAGACTATCTAAATCTTGTTTGTTAATAGCCAGAAAACCTGTGAAACCAGTATCTAACATGACATCCACAGGCAAATTTAATCCATCATCAGTTATTAAATCAATTTCAAAAAATAGTTGACCCTTTTCCCCAAATTTACCCTGAATCATATTGTGCCAGTGGTTCCCGTTTCATTAAAACAAAAAACACAGTGGTCAGTATTTGGGTATTTTTCAAGGGCTTTTTTATGAGCTTGCATTTTATCCACATCAATTAAGTAATCACCACTATTTGGCTCTACTGCAATATACCAGCCGTAGTGTTCCTGAATAAAATCGGGACGTACACGCTCAAAAATTTCCCGACAACGGCGGTAAAATACCTCATCTTCAGCTTTGCGTCTAGCAAGTTCTTCTGGTGGTAAAGTACGTTCTGGAAAGATTCTGCCTCGACGTGCAGGTTGTTTTGCAGTTGATTCAGTCATAGTAATTAGCCCTATTTGTTAATGCTGTCTTAACTTTATTTTACTGAAAGATAAAGGCGATCGCTTCTACTTTTTTGGCAATTTACCTATTAACTAAAAATAGTACAATATATCTCTTTTCTTGCCTTCTCTATCTTCTCTAAGAAACCCTATGCGAATGCGTTCTTGGCGGTAGCCTGCGGCAAGCCGCTTTGCGTCTACGTTTAAAAATAACTGAAGTGCGTAGGCGTAACCATTCGTAAGCATCGCAGTTATCCCAAAGTTAATATACCAGCCTGATAATTCACCACCAACGGCAGAATTTTTAGCCACTCTGAACCTAACAAAACTTCTATAATTTCGTCACCTGCATAAACAGGAATCTTATACTCCTGTTCATCCAATAAAACCTTACCTGAATATCTGTCAAATATAATTTCTCCCTGTGCAGTTCTCAGAGGTTCATTCCCCATATAAGCCCAGTCAAGACTATCTAAATCTTGTTTATTAATTGCCATAAAGCCTGTGAAACCAGTATCAAACATGGCATCCACAGGCAGATTTAACCCATCAGATGTAATCAAATCAATTTGAAAAAATAGCTGTCCTTTACTACCAAATGTACCCTGAATCATATTCTGCCAGTTGCTCCAGTTTCATTTAGGCAAAAAACGCAGTGTACAGCATTTGGGTACTTCTCAAGGGCTTTTCTATGAGCTATTTCTATATCTTCATCAATGAAATAATCTCCACTATCTGGCTCTACTGCAATATACCAACCATAGTTTTTTTCGATATATTCTGGACGTACACGCTCAAATATTGCCCGACAAAGCTTATGAAATGCCTCTCGTTCAGCTTTGCGTGTAGCAAGTTCTTCTGAGGATAAAGTACGTTCTGGAAAAATTCTACCCCGACGTGCAGGTTGTTTTGCAGTTGATTCAGCCATAGTATTAATCCTACTTATTCATGCTGCCTTAACTTTATGTTAGGGCAAGGAATTAGTTCCTCTGTCCTTCAATTACGAATTACTTATACAGTAAAGCTTCCTAGACGGAAGATATATCTTCTATCTAGGATGCTTCACAATAAAAAATTGTTGTTGATACAACAATTATGGACAAAATGTGATAATTAGACTAGAGCTATCAGCTAGCAGAAACGGTTAAACTGCCGGGTTTGTGAAGATCACCTTGCAAAACCACACCTCGCTGATTGGCATGGATATGACGCAAAATCTTGTAAATTGCCTCAACTTGCTCTGATGCGCCTGCTTTCTTTGCGAGTTCGTCAAGAGAAATGGGAGCTTTTTCTTTTTGCAGCACTGCTAACACTCGTGCTTGCAAATCAAGAATGGAGGCGGCTGCTTTTTTGCCAGCTTCTACGCCTGGTTGATGGTAGGCGTTGACGTTGACTAAGCTAGCGTATAAACCAACAGCACGCTCATACAAAGCAATTAATGCCCCTACAGTTCGGGGGTTAACTTGGGGAATCGTGACTGTAATCGAATCGCGGTGATTTTCATAAAGCGCTTGTCGGGTTCCTTGGAGAAAACCGGAAAGATAATCGCCTGATGTAACTCCCGGATCTATTTCAGTGGATGGGCCCTGACGATCTTCCAACACTTCGATGAAGGTAGCAAAGAAATTCGCTACACCCTCACGCAACTGCTGGACGTAAGCGTGTTGATCTGTTGAGCCTTTGTTGCCATAAACGGCGATGCCTTGATGGACAACGTTGCCGTCTAAGTCTTTTTCCTTGCCCAAGGATTCCATTACCAGCTGTTGCAAATAACGACTGAATAAAAATAAGCTGTCCTTGTAAGGTAGGACAACCATATCTTTTTCGCCCTTTCCGTTACCAACAAAGTACCAAGATAAAGCGAGTAAGGCTGCTGGGTTATTTTTCACATCTGGGACGCGGGTAGCGTCATCCATTTCTTTTGCACCATCTAGCATGGCGCGAACATCAATGCCCTGTAATGCGGCTGGTACTAGCCCCACAGCAGACATTTCTGAGGTGCGTCCTCCTACCCAGTCATACATGGGAAATCTGGCCAGCCAACTTTCGTCTTTGGCCAGTTTATCGAGGTTGCTGTCAACGCTGGTAATTGCTACCGCATATTGAGCAAATTCCAAATTGTGTCCGGCGTAGGCTTTTTTAACTTCAATCATGCCGTTACGAGGTTCCGGCGTTCCCCCAGATTTGGAGATCACCAAAACCAAAGTGCTGGCGAGGCTATTTCGCAGATGATTGAGAACGCGATCGATACCTGCCGGATCGTTGTTGTCGATAAAGTGAATTTTCAGGGGCGGGAAATCAGGAGCAAGGGCTTCTGCGACGAATTGGGGGCCGAGGGCGGAACCACCAATGCCAATGGAGATAATATCCGTAAAGCGGCTTGCTCTGGGAGGATGAATAGCACCTGTTTGGACTTTTTCTGCAAAGGCTTCGATTTGTTCTAGGGTTTGGACAATTTCTTGTGTAAGTTCTGGAGCTGGCGCTAAATCAGGATTTCGCAGCCAGTAGTGTCCAACCATGCGATTTTCGTCAGGATTTGCGATCGCACCCTTCTCCAGTTGAGCCATATCCGCAAACGCCTCGTCAAACTTCGGCCGCAATGAATCCACAAAGGTATCATCGAACCGTATTCGACTCACATCTAAGTAAAGTCCTAATCCCTCGTGGAAATATAACCAGTTTTGGTATCTTTGCCAAAGTGCCCTAGCATCCATAGGGAAATCTCAAATAAAGTGTTTTTCAAAACCAGTTTAATGTAAGGTTATAGCGATCCCTGCCTAGCCTTATACAGTTTACAGTTTTAAGTGTTCCCTTGACTCTTCACTTTAAACATCTGGCATAGGGATGACACGCAGAAATTTCACAATTTCACCCCTGATTTCTATACCAATCAAGTAATTATCGAGGGTAAAGCGGTGAAAAATGCCTTCACTATCAAGCTGTCGCAGTTCTTTTAAATCGCTCAACTGCCACTTTTGGGCTAACTCAGTAAACACAAAATCATACACCCGCTCGTAGGCGGCAGGTTCTAAATTCTTCAGGTCTAGTAAAAAAGACCTTGCATAGCGCATTTCCAGACTCACTAGGCGTTACCTTAACCAAAACTTGAGGGGCCAGAAAAGAAAGCGCTGCTGAATCAGAAAAACATCAACAATCTTACCGCTTCTTCATGGGTTAAGATATCCCACGGTTGCTGCGATCGCTTGACTTGTTGTATCGCTTTGAGCATATAAAAGTCACAATGTAAAGCTTCGAGAACGTCCCAAATGTCTTGCAAATCGTCATCGGCTAACTGCTCGATTAAGTGATGCATTCTCAGTCGCAGCAAATTCATACGTCAACTATTCCTTAGTGGAAACACCAACAATAAATAGTATTCCCAAAAATTAGCTCCGCTCAAGCTACGCTAAAATTTATTCGCAAGGGGCAGAGAAGCGTCTGGGAACTCGAATGTTGAGCCTCTGAACTCGAAGGTTGAGCCTCTGAACTCGAAGGTTGAGCCTCTGAACTCGAAGGTTGAGCTTCTGAACTCGGAAGTTGAGCTTCTGAACTCGAAAGTTGAGCTTCTGAACTCGAAAGTTGAGCCTCTGAACTCGAAAGTTGAGCTTCTGAACTCGAAGGTTGAGCTTCTGAACTCGAAGGTTGAGCCTCTGAACTCGAAGGTTGAGCCTCTGAACTCGAATGTTGAGCTTGTGAACTCGAAGGTTGAGCCTCTGAACTCTAACTCTTGTCTCCTGATTCTCGACTTTTAATATCAAATCCTGTAGCATCTGAATAATTAAAAAACCGCAAAGACGCTGAGGGCGCTAAGGAAGAGGAAAGAGCAATAATTCCGATACAAACGGATTTTATAGGATTCCTATTTGATTTTTGAATAAACACCGTACACCTCGAAAAGCCTGATTCCCTACTCCCTACTCCCTATTCCCTACTCCCCGCCTACGCAAATAATTTCAAAAATCAAAGCGGATTACTATATATAGGACTCCTATTTGATTTTTGAATAAACACCGTACACCTCGAAAAGCCTGATTCCCTACTCCCTACTCCCTATTCCCTACTCCCCGCCTACGCAAATAATTTCAAAAATCAAAGCGGATTACTATATATAACTCCTAAGTGTGAGATATTGCACCAGTCGCAAAAACCGCCATAGGTTAGAAACCTATGGCTAATAGCTTAAGTCCTCTCAAGAGGACTAAACTCGATTAATAGCTGGTATCCATGACAGTCCACTTAAGTGGACTTAAGCTAAAAGCCTGTGAAATTTATTTCTTGGCGGGAGATTAAGCAGGTGCAAGATGCCCACCCTACAAGATTGGATAATTTATTTGTTAGAAATTCCTAACTCCTAACTCCTGTACAGACGCGATTAATCGCGTCTCTACTCCTAACTTCCCATTCCAAAACATGGTTGACTATCTCATTTTCTTAGCAATTTCTACAGCACTTTTTGCCCTATTCGCACTAGGACTCAATTTACAGTGGGGCTTTACCGGGTTAATTAACTTTGGTCATATTGCTTTCATGACCCTTGGAGCATATACAACCGTATTGTTAAGCTTAAAGGGCGTACCCCTACTGATATCGGCAGTAGCGGGGGCAATTGTCGCCGCCTTGTTAGGTTTGGTAATTGGTTTTGCAACTCTACGCTTGCGGGAAGATTATCTGTCAATTGTCACTATTGGTACAGGGGAATTAATTCGTTTGGTGGTGAATAACCAGGATTTACCTGTAGCAAAGATTCCGCTTTGGGAACTGTTTAAAGAAATGATTCTTCGTTTAGCAGAAAATATTGATTCATTTCTTAATTTCTTAGGAGAAATTCTTGATTTAGAAGTAAAGTTGGGTATTAGTAAACTAATTCTTCGTTTTATTTTCAATAATCAGCAACCTGTGGGTGACACCTGGATTTCTGGGGCGTTTGGTGTGCAAAGTTATCCTATACCCCTATCCACAGAGCCGAATTTGTTTGTCAGATTTGTGATGATTGGGCTTTTGACACTGTTAGCTGCTGTAACTTTCTTTACGTTGTGGCGATGGATTCGCACCACCCAAATATCTCGAACTACTGAGTTAGGTAAAAGGACAACTAGCAAACAAGAATTTATATCTCGCTTGGGTGTGGGAATTGTGTTAGCCGTTTTGGCAGCAGCGATTTATATTTCTGGGGTAATCGCACTGTATAATTACAACCCAAAAGCGGGTTTAATGCTGGTGTTGCTGTTGGTTTTAGCATTTGTATACTGGCGCTTAGAAATTTTGGTGCGATCGCCTTGGGGTAGAATTCTCAAAGCCATCCGTGAAGATGAAGAAATTCCCAAGGCGCTAGGAAAAAATGTCTTTTGGTATAAATTACAATCTCTCATGTTAGGGGGTGCGATCGCAGGTATCGCTGGTGCTTTCTTCGCTTGGCAACTTAGCGCCATTTACCCTGATAACTTCCAACCACAGATTACCTTTGACACTTGGATTATGGTGATTATAGGTGGTTCTGGGAATAATGTTGGCACAATCTTAGGTGCAATAATTTTCTTTGCTTACGATGCACTGACGCGGGAAGTCTTACCCAGAATCGTCCCCCTTGA
>NZ_JAIVFR010000140.1 GCF_020829685.1 Nostoc sp. CHAB 5715
TCAGATTGGCCAACAGCTAAACCTCAGTCGAGAGCGCATTCGTCAAATCCAGGTCAAAGCTATAAGTATTCTCCGCCATCATCAAAATGACATTCAAGAGTATTTATTTGATTAAGTAGAATTACTTTAGTTAGATGACGCACGGATCTTGCAGAACTAATATGAAAAACTATATTGAAGAAGTAAGACCACAAAGGTAGTCAATGCCCAGCAAAATAATCCCAGTCCGAGAGTACACCGTCAGAGCGCACAAGCGGGAAATTCACACCCGCGTTTTTAACTTTGTATGTAAGCAGTGCGAACAACCCACACAACGAGAAACTTTTGGGGTTCGACCTCTATATTGTGAGAAATGTCGTCCGCCACAAGCACCTAAGAAATCAGTAGTCCCTCTCAAGAAGAGAAAACCCAGAGCTATGACTTACAAGAGTGGTAAAGACATAGCCGGATGATTTGTTGTCTCAAGGTTTTGAGTGAGCGCACTTTGTGAGTGAAGCAGTTAGGGATTGGGTTGCTAGTTTAAATTATTTGCTTTCTCAACTGCTTCCTTTAACTCTTCAAAGGTAATACTACCGTCAAAGTCTGAATCATAATTTGCTAGTAATTCCTGGGGAGTAGTGGTATTTGTTTCTGATGAGATGATTACACTTAGACCAGGACTTAAAAAAAGATCATTAATGGAGATTTTGCCGTCTTGATCGGTATCTAAGGTATTAAAAAGAGATTGAAGCTCTTGCTCGGTTGTCATAAGTTTCTATCTGAAGAACCGTTTTTCAACTTAATATCTCATTAATCTGTGATTAATCTCTCAAAATTAAATAAAGTTGTTTCAATTGACGTAGAAAGGCGATCACTGGGGGTTAGGTCTGTATTGAACTCAACCCAGAAGCGCTATAGTACAGCACGGCGTAAATAGAGCAACCATTGCAAATCTCTAAAAAGCCTATTCTATAATACTTTTGACTTTTGAATGCGTGACTTCCGCCTTGCGGTACTAGCTACCTAGAATCAAAATCTCATCCTTGAGAGAGGCAGTAAGCTGCTAGTTTGCTGCGATCATTGGGCTGGAGTGGATTTGGGATAAAGATCCCTTAAATATGAACATCGGTTTGGTTCCACCTCAGTCTATGAATCGAAACCATAAAGAACGGAGGACGAAAGACATTATGTCTCTTCATAAAATCGAAGATTTTGATGCCAATAAAGAGTCTATTAATTCTGATGTGATTTGAAAATCTTAAAAGTCATTATCCGTAAAGGGAACTATGGATGGTAAAAACCTTTTCAGGGATGGGTAAAATTCTAACCTCGCTGTATAATCATCTGTTTGAGATACTGATAGTTCAATTGTTTGCTGATTTTTTTCATCAAAAAGCAACTGAATTTGATAATCTGTCCAGAATTGCTCACCTAGTTCATCTTCTAAATCAAAAAGCCGTTGTTCATCTCCCCATATATTCGACCAAAGGACTATCTTATTAGCCCGAAAATGGTTTTGACCTGTTGTATCTGCAATGACAAAATATGCATCGACATTTAAATCAAATCCCAAATCACCTTCTTGGTAGGCTTGATTAATTGATTTCATAATTTCTGTATGATCTGTCTGTGTCTCGCTGTCAAAGACCTTGTCAGGGTGGAAGATTTCAGCTAACCTCAGAAATGTTTCACGAATTTTTCTCTTATCTTCTATTCTAGCTTCACCATGAGATTCTTCTACAGATTCTTGTGTTTGCCAATGTTGATGGCGACATAGAAGCAGTTTCCCTTGAAAAATCTGATTCGGGTTCGGGATTGTCAAACAATTCGTCTAGCTCTGTTGAAAATTGTCTGCGGCTTGGTTTGAGACTAATGATTCCTGTAAACTGGAGCTTAAGGTAAACTGCCTCTATATTTTTGAAGGTTTGTTTACCAAACTTTCTAGTAGTAAAAATCTCATCAAATAAAGTATGAATATCCTGGTCTAAGTCAGCCATTTTTTGAAAGCTGGGACTGGCTTTATGAAATATTTCTGTGGCGAAAGTTCGCGTCTGTTCAATAAAGTTATTCAGTTCTGTGCGTTTTCTTTTAATCTGTTTGAGTAATGATTGATGTGATTTTTCTAGAAATTGTAAGCGGATATGTAATTGAGAGAGAGCCAGTGGAGTTTCAAGAGTCGAGTGGGATGGAGGTGGGGTTTTTCGAGGCATAGAAGATTTATGCTTTTTCAAGGGAAAAAACTCTAACGACAATTGACATCTCAATGATGATACACGAATGTCTACTGAGATTAATTTTCTGGAGACAGCTGTGCCTGTAACTGCTGCACTTGTTCTACACTTAAACCCGTGATTTGTGCAATTTCCGGCACAATCATTCCTCTTTGTAGTAGATTCAATGCAATCTCTTCTCTTGTTTTTTGGGCAGCTTTTTGTTCCCAACTAGTAACAATTTCCATGATTTCCTCCCGCTCAGTTAACCCCATTGTATCGATAGCCGCTTGGAAAACTTGCTCTTCGGTTGTATCCAGCCGCAAATACGTATCCACAAAGCCCGAAATCAATTGCATTCGTGCTGGCGATAATTTTAACGTCGCCAGCAAACGTAAACATTCCGCCTTCACAAAGGGACGTTCCTCTGTTGGAATATTCATCTTCGACATCAATGCTGCTGCCACTGGATTTGGCTGCGTGAGAAAATCCCGCCAACTTAAACGATTCAACTGGATTGCTACAAACTGAAATTCCACCACCTTGAAGTCGCCAAATATGACCCGATAATTTTGAGGTTCGGCGCGTTTGGGTTCGTCAAACGAAAAAACTACAACTGGGTAAATGGGTAAATCATACTTTTCATGTAGACGTGCAAAATACTTAAACATCCGCTTTGCAAATTCTGTCTCAGTGTAAGATTGATTTTCAACGTGAATTAGAAAACAAGTGTCTTGCTGCTCGAAGCGGCATTGAGCCAGTAAATCAATTTCCTTCTTTTCCCCAGAGGTAACATCAGTAAATATTTCCTGGGGTAAAAACTGGATGGAATCGCGGTCTATTTGGCTGACTACTTGCGGTAGAAATAAATCAAGAAACTCAACAAAAAACGTAGATAGTAATTCTTTGAAAAGTCGGTCGTGGTCAATCATACCCAATACCCTCTGTTTTCATTCCAGCAGAAGAGATGATTATATTATTTGTGGTGAACACAGGGACAACTCAAAGTAATACTGCTGTACACTGCCACTAAGCTATTCCACATCTAATATGCATATAATGGTAATCGAAGAAAATGTGCATCTCCGATTATGCCAGCCCCCGGACATCTCAAGCGATCGCAACGAGAGAATTTACTGTCTGAGCTAAAAAACAGCAATTCTCCACAGTTAACGCAGAGGATATTAATTTTATTACTAATGGATGATGGGAAGACCTATCAAGAAATTAGTGATTTTTTAGACTGTGGATATAGAACTGTAGCGTATTGGTGCGTGCATGGAGATCCAGATAATATAGAGTCTCTCCATGATCAACGTGAACATGGTAATTATAGAAAAGCGACTGATGAGTATATTAAAATGTTAATGGAGACTGTTGAGCAGCTATATCTGGGCTAACTTCTATGCTTCCTAACGGAGAAAGTAGCCCGAGGGAGATACTCTTTGGTAAATTGGCTATAGAATTTTAAAGTCATCTTGATAATTGAATTAGGCTGATTTAACAGAGTAATTGTTCATACCTGCTGTTATGAAAAATCACTTTTTTAGTTTAAATGAGGGCATACCTAGCTTGGGTGCTTGCTCAAGCCATCCATTCAATACAATCGGGTGCAGTCTTTATTAGTTAACCAAATTTAATTGGCTCAATATCGTCAAACTCCAGCATCACGCCGCAACGCTTATCTTCTACCAGATACCTAGTTTTTTTGCTTGTGATGAAGAAGCGCTGAACTTACGCCTAAAAAGCCAAGTATTAATAGAGAATCAATAGAACTAAGCTCCGGGATAGAAGAAACAATATTGCCTTTGATTAGAAAGTACGGATCGCCATTGTCTCCTCGTACCTGTGGTGATGGTAACTCTTTCCAAGAGAATAAGGAATTGCTATCAGCCACCCCCCCGAAAAAGAATGATGTATTGGGTAAAATTGTTTGATTTACAGGAATAGGCATGGTATCACTAAGATCACTGCTCACCCGTTAGTGTACTGGGGATTTTTTAACAACATAAATACCGTATAGCCGCTCAATCACCACCGTTGCCCAAAGGAATAATTGTATTGCCCATCTCTTCTTTTGAGCGATCGCCAGCCGCAAGCAGAGGCTAAAAATGCTTTTAAAAACCTCAAAGTAGGAAACTTGAGAACTTAGGTTTTTACTTGGGTTGCCACAATGGAGTGATATCAAGGTTTCCAGCAGGAGATACGGCATTCTAACCTACTTAATACGGTTTACACCCCTTTGTTTTTTGTAAAGTTATCGTAATATTTATTTATATAAAGCAATATTTGCTTACATAAGCAAACCCAAATAAAAGACTAAGTAATAAAAGCGATGAATCAACCCATTGAATTATCTTTAGAACAAGAATTTAGTCTTAGAACATTTGCAGATCAAGTGAAGCAGATGTCCCGTGAACAAGCTCGCATTGTTTTTGCTGATGCTCTATAAGCAGATGAGAGTTAGGGAAGCTACTTACTAAGAATTGCTCAAACATCAGTGGGAACAAGATTGTGACCCAATTTTGGGCTAAAACAAACCTTGCGAGGTTACTTTAAGCGACTCAGAAGATAACGAACACACAATTGTCTTTTTCATGCAAATCCCTCAAAGCGTGGGCGCTTAGAGGGATTTTGGGTATTGGTATTTGGTATTGGGTTTTTTGACTGCTAAGTTAAATTATTTGCTTTCTCAACTGCTTCCTTTAACTCTTCAAAGGTAATACTACCGTCAAAGTCTGAATCATAATTTACTAGTAATTCCTGGGGAGTAGTGGTATTTGTTTCTGATGAAATGATTGCACTTAAGCCAGGGCTTAAAAAAAGATCATTAATGGAGATTTTGCCGTCTTGATCGGTATCTAAAGTATTAAAAAGAGATTGAAGCTCTTGCTCGGTTGTCATAAGTTTCTATCTGAAGAACCGTTTTTTAACTTAATATCTCATTAATCTCTGATTAATCTCTCAAAATTAAATAAACTTGTATCTTTAGACGTAGAAAGGGCTATCGCTGGGGCTTAAATCGGATGTACGCTGTGGGTTACAGGGTTTACACGAGGACTCAGCCTTCAAAGGGAGCATCATCGCTTCGTCGCCTTTAATCCAACGCTAGCCATCATAGACATCAGCACCGCTCTCAGTCTCAGCCGATGACGCATAAGCCACGCGGTAGAATGGTTACTCCAGTCTGTTAGGCTTAGTTAGAATTAGATATGCAGGTATTACGTTGAATTCTAATGTTTTGCGACCAAAATCAAATACTATATGACAGCCAACAATATTAAACAGCAAATTTTAGAGCATCTTGAGGCATTGCCAGGGGAGCAGGTAAAAAGTCTGCTCAAAACATGGTTGACTGTAACTGATGGAGACTTAGAAGATTTTGAGCAGTTACTCAGTCATGAATCTACTCAAAGTATAGAAGAAATCTATGATTACGGTGAAATAGATACAACATTAAATTTCCAGCCACTGACCCAAGCCCAAATGGTTGAGCAAAGCCGTAAAGCTCTGGAAGCATACCGTAGAACAGGTACAGGAGTAGCACATGAGCGTGTGCGTGAATGGGCAGACTCTTTAGGAACCGATGAAGAACGTCCATGTCCCAGATAGTTTGGACGCAAACGGCGATTGATGACTTAAATCGTCATTACGATTTTATCAAACTTAATAATGCTGATGCAGCAGCACGGGCAGTACAAGCAATTGTCTCTTCGGGTGAGAGTCTACAAGAAAATCCTCGTCGAGGTTCGATTGTCGATGAGATAGCAGGATTACGAAAACTTGTAGTTTTTTTTGGAAAATACGGCTTTATAATTCACTACGTTATTCTTGAGGATGATGTTGTAATCTTACGCATCTAAGTAAGTCGGCGAAAAAGTTTGTAGTTATGTAACGAAAAGTTAAGCAAAAGAATTTAAATAAAAGCGATTAGCGGTTAGCGATTAGCGATTAGTTTTAGACAAGCCGCCCAATATGAGCGGGGTATTAACCTCCCCAAGACTCGAATTTTTCGCCCACGAGGGGCGAGGCATGTACCGGGCTAATAGCTAATAGCTAATAGCTAACAGCTTGGTCAAATTTAATACGTTCTGTCGTGTAGTTTCCTCGCTTTCCTCTGGCTTCAACTCCGTTAATTACAGCGTAGGCAAGGTCTAATTCATCATCAAACATTTGTCCTGATAATTCATCTTTTTTGAGATGTTGCCATTCCAATTCAATCGGGTTCATTTGAGAACAATACTTAGGTAGAAAGAAGAGATACAAACCCATCTTTTCCCACTTTGCCCATAACTGCTGAACCTCTTTGCACCTATGTATTGGACCGTTATCTTGTACTATCACCCTTACTCGTCCAGCCTCTTGAGCTTCTTTTGCTTCTCGTTCCATCATCTGGATGTAAGATTTTCTACTAACACCCCCAATAACCAAACCGTAAATAAAACTAATTAGAGGCTGAAAAAATCCTATAATACTTAATCTTCGACCGCGACGCTTAGTCTGTTCTAAGTGCTTTTGCTTTCCTTTAAAGTAATATTTGTAACTTGGTTCGCTCCACGCACAAAATCCTGATTCATCTAAATACTTGAGGTCTATTTCTCCGGTTGCAGCAGCTAGATTCAGTATGTCCAGGTCTGCTTATTTATGCGCACGTACTATCGGGGGAAAGTTTTTCCTTATGACTCTTCCTTCCTCGTTTCCAAATGACCACGCCAGTTGCTTCAAGTCGGCAGAGCCGCCCAACGCACTGGCTCCCCTTTTTTTGAGTACCCGTCTTAATCTGTCGGAACTCAGTTTCACTTTGCGATCGCGTTCTAGTTTTTCCGTAAGCTGACGACTATTGTACGTGCGCGGTTCATTTCTCAGGCATTCTTCCAAAAATATAATGTCATCTTCTTTCAACTTTGGTTTTACTCCCCGACCTGGTAATTCCCAAAGTCCTTCTAGACCATGCTTCTGCCATTTACGCAAAACATTTCTCACTGTTGCAAGCGTCCAATTAAAGTGATCTGCGATTTTTTCTACATACCAGCCATGTGCATTTAACCTAACTACTTCTGCTCTGTCTTTGACTTTCTGTGGCACATCAGCAGTTCTGAGGTTTAGCAGAGTCTGGTCTTGCTCACTAGTGAGGAATACCCAAAAACTACGCGCCCATATACAAGTAACCTTAGTAGATGAATTCTACGTATTTACTTATCTTAACATAAATTGGTTTTTTTACGCCGACTTACTTATGGCAGCATTTGGCTGCATCTTATCAGCATTTTGGATGACCACAGCTTTGAATGGTGCATTGAGAGGAGAGCGGGAGAGAAATTGGGTAATTTCTCGAACCTGCTCAATCCTGAGAAGCGGTGGAGACTTCCGCTGTACTCCAGCAGCAGCCAACTCACTCTCGTTCAACAACTGTCCCTGATGCAGATAAGTTGGCTCTACCCACAGCAAATCAAGTTGATTGGTGAGGTTATGGATATTAAGAGCTTGGGCGAGGAAGCATCTAGCAGCCAGGGATTTGCCTACACCTTCTGGGCCTGCGAACAAGTATGCAGGAGCAAGTCGATTGTGTGCGAGCCTCTCTGATGTAGAAGCGTTAGCGATCGCTCCTTTGAGTAAAGACACCGCTAGGTTTTGTCCCACCAAGGTGGACAACTCGAAGATTTCCTTAACTGGTTGCACAAATTCCGACTCTGTGCTTTGAGGTGAGGTAGAAAGAGAGGATTCTTCTGTGACTTGAAGTAGATTTAGTTGATTCATTGTTTGAATTGTTGATTTTGGTGAGATATGGCAATCTCATTTGAGTTGTGAGAAATACGCTCTTTGGCTGTTAACTGTTGACAGCCAACAACCAAAACACGATATTTACGAATCATTTAGAATTGCTCTAGTTAGCACCTACGAACAAAGTTTGATGATTTGAGTTTGAAGGGCGAGCTTTTCGTCTCCACCAGACTTGAGCATTAGTTCCAGTTCCAACAGCACTTTCAAAGCATTTTGCAGTCTGTTTGTACTAACACTCTTCACCTCTTGGCGTATGTAGTAGAGGCGTTTGGGATTTTTCAGTTCTGCAATTTGAGCGATCGCACTATCGTCTTTACATCCAGCAGCAGCCATTAGTTTGACTATTAACCAAGTGCGAAAGGCAGTAGTCAGGGTGGCAACAATCCTTAACGCAGGCTCATTACAATTGATTAAGTTTTCGATTAATTTCAACGCCTGAGAAACATTACTCAAACGAATAGCATTGGCTAGTTGCAGGCTATTGGCTGCGTTTGCTGACACCAACTCTCTCACCATATCTGCATTTATAGTTCCACTTTGAGCATAGGTTTTCAGCTTTTCCAGCTCAGTGAACGTTAGGCGCGTATTGTTACCCGTCGATTCAACCAATAAAGAGTAAGCATCCGCAGTCAGGTTTACATCCACCTCAAGAGCCAGGGTGCGTGCCTGTTGTATGAGTGCGTCCGTCTGCCACTGGGGAATTAGGGGAAACTCTATAGCGAGTGCATACGTAAGCAATAGTTGGACTGATTTGTTTCTGGCATCTGGTTTGTTAAGGCTTGTAATCAGTAGGACGTTTGTTTCTGGGATAGCAGGCAGAATATGTTCCAGTTTTACTAGGGCTGTTTTTGGGCAAACCCCCAGTAAAGAGCTGTTTGGTAGATGAACTAAACGCCCTCCACTCCCCACTGGAGGAGTCATGATATCTGCAAACGCTTGGGGAATTGTCTCCTGAGCAGAAGGTGAGTATTCAGAATAGTTGACGCAGTTCCAATCCCGATCAAGGATATGCTTGAGCAGTTTCCCAATAGCGCGATGCATTAAGAATTCGTCTTCACCCCAGTATATCTGTATTGGCATTAAGCTTGTCGTTGAATTCACTTTGTTTGCGTCTGAGCGTTAGCTCTTCTGCTGCTTGAGAAACGCCCAAAATCTAGATATTGTTAGACAATTTCTCCTGAAGAATTAGGATTTTCTTGGCGCGGGTCAGAACGGGGAGGGTGAAAACCACCTTGCACCCAAAGTTGCCGAGATTTTTGGATAAAGCGGTCAAGACGGCGTTCATCATTTAAATCAATTCGGTTGCAAGTAGCTCGACCTGTAGGTGTGATGCCGATAATTTTTGTACCATCTGCCGACCAGATAAAGTGTTCAGCCCACTGTTGCTGACGGGGATTAAATAAGGAGACTTCTTGCTCTGTTTCTGGGTCGATTCCGACTGTAAAATTATAGTGGCGTTCATTGCACCGACGACAAGCTGAAGCCAAATTATCTACATCATCCGAACCCGCCAAAGATTGCGGCTTGATATGGTCGATTGTCAGGGGAGATGTGCTGAGAAATTCTGGATAATGGCAGTATTCGCACCGAAAATTAGCGCGGTTCCGTACAAATTCTTGGATACTGTTAGGAATTGTCACGACCCAGATGCAATAGTGGCATTTATATAGCTAAAAATTGTGTCTAATTCTCCAATAGCCTCTAGTTCAACGGCTTCTTCTGGTGTCAGTAAATCAGCTTTTTTCTTATCCAGAAGTTCTTGCAAACGCGAACCTAGCTCTTCAGTAAATTTGAAAAGATTGAGATTGTTGACTTTTTCGACTCGAATACCAGTCGTTAGCCAAGATGAGGGTCTAATTACTACTGGATTCATAGGGTTATTACGATTCAATATACTACTATTGTACTTACTTTAAAAGAGTTAGCACCAGATCCAGACTAGAAGTCAAGCCTCGTCCGTAACTGTTGAATGGCGCGATGCATAAGAAACTCGTTCTCTCGATAGTACAAGAATACTATTACTTTGTGATTTAGTTATGATGGTATTTTAGAATGCGAACAGAAGTAACTTACCTGTTTGGAAAAATATAATCCTTGATTATTAGGGGTTTAAGCTATTAAAAAAGTAATTTATTCGTGCGCGGTTTCTAACCGTTGCAGCTGAGCGTCAGCGCCAAACTATAAAATTTGTTCTCATTAGTTCAAATATATGGATAATCAGTCATCTAAAGAAATTGCTTTAAAACATTTGGAGAAAATAGCGAATATTGATGGTGGTAGTGAAAGAGAGAATATAAAGTTTTGGGTTCGTCACAACGATTTTTTGATCAATTGTCGCGCCTTGTTGCGGATGCGCTCTCGCGCACCTTCTTGGGGAAGACCTTGTGCATTATCAAGCTCCGAAAGACCGAT
>NZ_JAIVFR010000141.1 GCF_020829685.1 Nostoc sp. CHAB 5715
CAGCCGCGCTATACCCAGCCCGGCCCGCAGGCCAGGCCCCAGGCGCCGAAGATCAGCGGCTACGCGGCCAGCAATGCGCTAACCGTGCGCGTCCGGGAGCTGTCGGCAGTGGGAGCGATCCTCGACAAGGTCGTCAGCCTCGGCGTCAATCAGGGCGGGGACATCAGCTTCGTCAATGATGACCCGAAGCCGAGCCTGGCCGAAGCGCGCAAGCGTGCCGTCGGTGATGCCATGGATCGGGCGCGCATACTGGCCGAGGCGGCGAACGTGAAGCTGGGACGCATTCTCTCGATCGAGGAGAGCCCGGTACGACAAGGTCCGGTGCCGATGGGCAAGGTGATGCGGGCAGCCGCGGCCGACAGCTTCGTTCCGGTCGAGCGCGGCGAGAACAGCTATGGCACGAGCGTCAACGTGGTCTTCGAGATCGCTCCGTAACGCGTCGCCGGACGAAGCGGAATATGCAGTAAATTCATAATTGCCGGTTCCAATGGCGACGTCATGCCATGATGTCAGGCCGCGGATACCTGCTGGAATGCTCCTGATTACCGATCGCTCGGACGAAAGCCGGGACATTGCGCGAGGCCTCACGCTCTGGGGGCCTTGCGCTGTCGTGGGGCTCGACGGCCAGGCGGGAAGGGCGGATGCGCAGCCCAGGATCGTCGTCAGCGACGTCGATCTCGGGCAGCGGCGCTCGGTCGAGGCCATTCGCGCGGCGCTGGCCCTTCATCGTCGCAAGGGCATGCCCTATCTCTGCCTGCTGCGGGACATGACCGCGCGGTCCACCATCCAGGCGCGAGCCATCGGCGCGACCGAAATCCTGCCGGCGGAGGTCGCGCCGTCCGTGCTCATGAAGACAATCAGCCATTTGCTGCAGGAACACGAGGGCGGTGATCCCGCGCGGGGCACTGAGGCCTTCACCCGCGCCCATCTCGCAACGGCGGCGGTATCGCTCGCCGATATGCTGGAATCGGCATCCTCAGGAAAAGCGATCCCGCTCGGGGCGGTCGAGGCGTCCGTAGAGGCGATCGACCAGGCGGCCGGCGCCGCCGACATCGGTGACTGGCTCCAGGTCGTCTGGAGCTACGACGACCTGACCTATCAGCACTGCATGCTTGTCGCCGGCCTGGCCGCGAGCTTCGCACACCAACTCGGCTTCCACGCCGATGACCGCCGGCTGGTGACGCGCGCCGCGGTGCTGCACGACATCGGCAAGGCGCGGATCCCGCTCGACATCCTGCACAAGCCCGGCGCGCTCGACGACGCCGAGCAGGCCGTCATGCGCAACCATCCCGTCATCGGTCACGAGATGTTGCTGACTCAGGGCGGCTTCCGGCCGGAAGTCCTCGCGGCCGTGCGCTCCCACCACGAATATCTCGACGGTTCCGGCTATCCCGACGGCCTCAGCGGCGGCGCGATCTCCGACATCGTGCGGATGATCACGGTCTGCGACATCTACGCGGCCTTGATCGAGCGGCGCAGCTACAAGCCGCCCATGCTGCCCGATCAGGCTTTCGACCTGCTGGTGCTGATGAGCGGCAAGCTGGATCAGGATCTGGTCCGTGCCTTCCGGCAGGTCGTGCTGAAGACGGCTCAGGCGGCCTGACGCCGGCGCCGCTTCACCCGCGCATCCGCCACTTCGCGAAGCCCTCGGCCGCATCGCCTGCGGGCTCGGCCTTGAGCCCCTCGGGCAGCTTTCCGGCCGCGGCCGGCGACGTCACGAAGGTCGCCTCCACGCCCGCAGGCAGGGGCACCAGGGACCAGTTCCCGTCAGCTTTCGGCTCGATCGTGCCCTTCGACAGGATATGGCGCACGATCACGTCGCGGTTGAGGTCGGGCGCCTCCAGCACCACCGTCGTCCTGGTCCCCGGGAAGTTGCCGCCGCCCGAGGCGCGGTAGTTGTTGGTCACGACGATGAACGCGGCCGCCTTGTCGATCGGCTTGCCGGCAAAGGCGAGATCGACGATGCGGCGCGCATCCGGCGCGACGAGCTTGCCGTCATTGTCGTAGCGCGAGGGTTGCGTGACATCGATCCGGTAGGTCACGCCGTCGATCACGTCGAAATTGAAAGGCGGGAACGCCGGATTGATCAGCGGTTGCTCGCCGGTTCTGGCCGGGTCGATGCGGTTGAAGATGCCGGCCGAGCGCTCCAGCCATTCGGCCACCTGCGCGCCGGTGATTTTCACGATCTGCACGGTGTTCGGGTAGAGATAGATGTCGGCGACGTTCTTGATCGCGATCGGCCCGGCCGGGATGTCGGTGTAGAAGGCCGGGCCCGCGCGCCCGCCGGACTTGAACGGGGCAGCGGCGGACAGCACCGGCAGGTCTTTCCATGCCGTCTGCGCCATCAGCCCCTTGGCATAGGCGATCTGCGCCTCGGCGACGATCTGCACGGACGGGTCGTCGGCGACCAGCGCGAAGAAGCTGTTGATGGCTGAGGCGGTCGAGCCGACGGGCTCACGCATATAGACCAGCGTCGCCTCGTGGTCGGCCTTGACGCTGGCGAGCACGGCCGGCTCGGTTGCGGCCTTCGGGACGATCTTGCGATCGGGCATGCGATCGAAGATCGGCCGCGGCTCGACCTTGAAGCCGGCGATACGCCAGCGCTCGTCGCGCTTCTCCAGTTCGAGGTCCACGATGCCGAGATGCGAACCCCAGAAACCGGGCTGGCAGGCCGGCTTGCCGTGAAGCGTGCCCCTGACGTTGTCGACGCCGCTGAGCCCGTCGAAGGCCTTGGCGCCGGGGAAGACGAGGTGCTGGTGGCCGGTCAGGATCACGTCGATGCCGTCGAGCGCGGCGAGATGCAGGGCCGCATTCTCCTCCATGCCCTTGCGTTCGCCGCCTGCGATCCCGGAATGGCAGAGCGCGACGACGAGGTCGGGGCCGGCCTTCAGCAGCTCCGGCAGGTGCTTGTGGGCGGCGTTGATGATGTCGGAGGCCGTGACCTTGCCGTCGAGATTGGCCTTGTCCCATTGCATGATCTGCGGTGGCACAAAGCCGATCACGCCGATCTTCAGGACATGCTGCTGCCCGGCCTCGTCCTCGAAGCTCTGTTCGAACAGCCGCCATGGATCGGCGAGCGGATAACCGCCGATCTTCTCGACATTGGCGCAGACCAGCGGAAACTCGGCCTTGGCGAGCCCGTTTTCGAGGAAGTCGAGCCCGTAATTGAACTCGTGATTGCCGAGCGTGCCGCAGAGATAGGGCAGGGCGTTCATCGCGGCGATCATCGGATGGATCTCGCCCGGCTTCAGGCCCTTCTTGTAGGCGATGTAGTCGCCCAGCGAGGAACCTTGCAGGAAGTCGCCATTGTCGAAGAGCAGGCTGTTCTTGGCCTCGGCTTGCGCGGTCTTGATCAGGCTCGCGGTCTTGGCGAGCCCGACCGTGTCGTCGGGAGCGTCGCGGAAATAGTCGTAAGGCACGACGTTGACGTGGAGATCGGTGGTCCCCAGCACGCGCAGCTTCAGGCGCGCAGGGCTCTGGGCTGCAAGCGCGGAGGGGAGGCTGGCACCGGCGGCCAATGCTGCAGCCCCCTTCAGCGTGTCGCGGCGGTTGAAGCGGGTTTCGCGTGCCATGATCTGTTCCTGCGCTTGCCGCTCCAGACAGAGGTTAGCATTGCGGCGGCGCCGTGACACGGCGAAGTTGGCGCCATTCGGCTGTCCCGCGCCCTACATCTCCTTCAACGGCATGTCGGCGCTTACTCCGCCGGCACGACCGCAAGCCGCAGCCCGAGAGCTTTCGTGGCCTTGGCGAGTGTCTCGAGCGTCGGGTTTCCGCCGGGCCGGAATGCCTTGTAGATGGCTTCCCGGCTCAAGCCGGTCTCTCCGGCGAACGCGGTCACGCCGCGCGCCCGGGCGATGTCGCCGAGGGCGGCTGCGATGAAGGAAGGGTCGCCATGCTCGAGGGCAGCTTCGATATAGGCGGCCTGATCTTCCGGCGTCCGGAGATAGTTCTGGACGTCGAATTCCCGCGTTTCCATTTTTTTGACGTCGGGCATCGCTACAGTTCCTTCGCCATCTGCTTCGCCCTGGCGATGTCGGCGCTTTGCCGACGCTTGTCGCCGCCGCATAGCAAAATCACCAGTTCCGCGTCGCGCTGGATGAAATACAGCCGATATCCGGGGCCGTAGTCGATCCGCATCTCGCCAATCCCGTCGAAATGCTTCACGTCGCCGAGATTGCCGCCTTGCGCCCGCCTGATCCTGGCGACGATCCGGGCCCGCGCAGAGGCATCGCGCAGCCCTTGCAGCCAGTCGGCGAAGACCGTTGTCTCGATGACTCTGATCACGCTCCATGCTGCGCGATCAACCGGGTATCTGTCAATTTAAATACACAGTCATCCCGGCATCGGCAAGGCCGCCCTACACCTCCCGCAGCGGGCGCGGCATCGTCACCGGGCGTGCTTCCCTTGCCTGCGCGGCGAGCCTGACCGAAGCGTTCACCGCCCCGAACCCGGAATAGCCTCCGCGCCGCTCGACGATCTCGAAGAAGAAGCGCTGCGCGAAGACATGGGTGTAGACCTGCAGGAACTCGGCGTCGCCATCGCGGTCGTAGAGGATGTGGTGCTCGCGCAATCGCTCGATCAGATCGGGATCGAGCCCGTGCCGCGCCTCGAGATCCTCGTAGTAGTTCTCGGGGATGTCGAGGAAGGAGAGCCCTGCCGCGCGCATCGCCGTCACCGCCGCGAAGATGTCGGGAGCGTCGAAGGCGATGTGCTGCACGCCCGAGCCGAAATGCTCGGAGACGAAGCGCGAGGACAGCGTCCGGGTCGCCTGCGAGCCGTTCAGCACGAAGCGGATCGCGCCGTCGGGGCTGACGAGCGGCCGGCTTTCGACGAGCCCCGCCGGATCGGCGATGGCGAGCTGCGGGATGCGAGCGAGCGCGAACAGCGAGGTGTAGAACAAGAGCCAGGACAGCATCTCGTCATAGTCCATCGACTGCGAGATGTGGTCGACATGGCCGAGGAGGGCGGGTTCGCGATCCTGCGCGGCGGGTGTCGCGACGAAGTCGGTCTCCCAGATATGGCCGAGCTCGCCTTGCGGCTGGGTGAAGTAGATCAGCGCGCCGCCGACGCCACGGATCGCGGGGATCTGCATCTCGCCTTCGCCGACGGGCTGTTCGAAGGCCGGGATCTTCAGCGCTCGGGCGCGCGCCACGGTCTGCTCGACATCCTCGATGCGCAGGCAGATCGCGCAGACGCCGGGGCCGTGCATGATCGCATGCGACTGCGCAAAACCGTCCTTCTCGGTGTTGAGGACGAGGTTGATCCCGCCCTGGCTCCAGCGCGTCACCGATTTGCTGCGATGCGTGCCGGTGTGGCGGAACCCCAGCGCGGACAGGAGCTTGGCGAGCTCGATGGCCGTGTCCTCGTCGAGCGCGAACTCGACGAACTCGACATCGACGAGCCCGGCGCGCGGCGGCAGGGAGGGCGCGGTCTGGTCGGCGAGCGCAATCAGCGAGCGCATGCCGTCGGTCGCGAGCCGCCGCGCGGAGCCGGCGCGGAACTGGTCGTTGAAGATCTCGTGCGAGAGCGGCCCCTTGTAGCCGGTCTGCGCGATCGCCCGGACGAAATCGACGACGGGCAGGTCGCCCTGGCCCGGGAAGCAGCGGAAATGCCGACTCCAGCTCAGCACGTCCATGTCGAGCTTCGGCGCGTCGGCGAGCTGGACCAGGAAGATCCGGTCGCCCGGTATGGAGGCGATCGGCCCGAGCGGCGACTGGCGTGCCAGCGTGTGGAAGGAATCGAGGATCAGCCCGATGCGCTCATGGTCGGCCCGGCGCACGATCTCCCAGGCGTCGCGGTAGTCGTTGACGTGGCGGCCCCAGGCCAGCGCCTCGTAGCCGACGCGGACGCCGTAGCGGGCGGCCAGCTCTCCGAGTTCGCGCAAATCGGCCGCCGCCCGGTCGATGCCGCCCAGAGCCTGCGGCGAGACGTTCGAGCAGATCAGCATCAGCTCGGCGCCGAGCTCGTTCATGATCGCGAACTTGCGCTCGGCCCGGGCGAAGGTGCGGGCGCGCAGCGGTTCCGGCATGCCCTCGAAATCGCGGAAGGGCTGGAAGGCGCAGATCGTCATACCGAGATCGGCGACCATGCGGCCGACCTCGCGCGGGCCGCCGTCGAAGGTCAGGAAGTCGTTCTCGAAGACCTCGACCGCGTCGAAGCCGGCGGCGGCGATCGCCTGCAGTTTCTCGGCGAGGTCGCCGCTGAGCGAGACGGTGGCGATCGAGGTCGGGTTCATGCGGCCTTTGCTCCAACCTGACCGATGGTGACGGGGCCTCCACGCCGCGCAGCTTCGCCCACGGCCTCGATCACGGCAAGCGTGCGCGCCGCATCCGTGGCATCGGTGATCGGAGCTTCGGTGCCGCGGATCACGGCGCAGAAATGCCGGATCTGCTCGGCCAGCGGCTCGAGCGGCGTGATCGCGAGGCTGTCCCGCAGCAGCGGCTCCCACCAGCCCTGGCGGCCCTCATAGTGCCAGCGCTCCAGCGACGGGATCGAGAGCGAGCCCTCGCTGCCGGCGATCAGGTAGCAGAGCCCGTCGCGCTGCGGATAGGCCTTGTTCTCGCCCGAGGAGAGCTCCCAGCTCCAGGGAGTCGGCGTCACGTCCGAGACGGTCGCGGTGCCGAGCGCGCCATTGGCGAAGCGGAAGATCAGCGCGGCCGTATCCTCGACCGCGAAGCCGCGCGTCGCGTTCGAGGTCATCGCCTGCACGCTGTCGATCTCGCCGCAGATGAAGCGCAGATTGTCGATGTCGTGGATCAGGTTGATCAGGACCGGCCCGCCGCCCGGCTCGCGCCGCCAGGCGACGTCGAAATAGTCGTCGGGCTTGCGGATCAGGAAGAGCGAGTTCACCGCGACGAGCCGGCCGATGCCGCCCTCCTGCAGCAGCTTGCGCGCCGCCTTGACGATCGGGTTGTGGCGGCGGTGATGGCCGCCGAGCACCGGCACGCCCGTCCGCTTCTGGGCCTCGACCAGAAGCTGTGCCGCAGCGACGCTCTCCGCCAGCGGTTTCTCGATCAGCACGGGGACGCCGGCCTCCAGGCATGCGATGGCGCCGGGCACATGCAGCGCGTTCGGCGTCGCGATGATCGCGCCGTCCGGCTTCGCCGCCGCCAGCATCTCGGCGATCGAGGCGAACCAGGGGGTGCCGCGCCCGGCGGCGAGCGCCTTGGCGGTGTCGGTCGGGTCGCAGATCGCGGCGCAGTCGCAGTCCGGCGAGGCGTCGAGGCGCTCCAGATGCGCGCGACCGATCAGGCCGGCACCGACGAGGGCGATCTTCAGTTTCGCCATCATGCCGCCTCCGTCAGCGCGCCGCCGAGGAAGAGCTGCGCGACGCGCGGATCCGCCAGGATCTCGGCCGCCGGTCCCTGCATGCGGGTCTGGCCGAGTTCGAGCACCAGCCCTTCATCGGAAATCTCCAGCGCCGAGCGGGCGTTCTGCTCGACCATCAGGATGGTGACGCCTTTGGCGCGCAGGTCCATCAGGATGCCGAAGGTCTCCTGAACCAGCATCGGCGACAGCCCGATCGAGGGTTCGTCGATCAGCACGAGCTTCGGGTCGAGCAGCAGCCCGCGCACGATCTCGAGCTGCTTCTGCTGCCCGCCGGAGAGCGTCGAGGCCTGCACGTCGGCCTTGGCCCGCAGCGCCGGGAAGCGGTCGAGTGCCGCCTCGATGCGCCTGGGCATGTCGGTGATGTGGGAGCCCGCCGCGACTGCGCCGAGCTCGATGTTGTGGCGCACCGAGAGCTCGGGGAAGATGTTGCGGCCCTGCGGCACGTAGCAGATGCCGGCCTCCAGCAGCTTGCGCTGGTTCCAGTTGGTGATCTCGGTGCCGTCCAGCCGGATATGACCCTCGCGCACCTTGAGCAGGCCGAAGATCGCCTTGAATACGGTCGATTTGCCGGCGCCGTTGGGGCCGATCACGGTGGTGATCGCGGCGCGCGGCACCTTGAAGGTCGTGCCGTTCAGGATGGTCATGGCGCCATAGCCGCCGACCACGCCGTCGAGTTCGAGGATGGGGGTGCTCATGGCGTCACTCCTCAATGCCCCAGATACGCTTCGATCACGGCCGGGTTGGCCCTGACTTCGGCCGGCGTGCCTTCCGCCAGCACCTTGCCCTCGGCCAGCACGATGACGCGCGAACACAGGCTCATCACGAAATCCATGTTGTGCTCGATCACGACGAAGGTCGCGCCCTGTTCGGCGTTGATGGCGCGAAGCCGCTCCTTGAGGTCGCCCAGCATGGTCAGGTTGACGCCGCCGGCCGGCTCGTCGAGCAGCACGAGGCGCGGGCCCGCCATGAAGGCCATGGCGGCGTCGAGCAGCTTCTGCTGGCCGTAGGAGAGCCCGCCCGCCTTCGCATCCGCCAGATGGCCGAGCTTGAAGAAGCCGATCATCTGCTCGGCCTTCTCGGTCAGCCCGGCATCGCGCGCGCCGAACAGCCGCGACAGCATCGAGCCCTCATGCTCCTGCCCGGCCAGGATCAGGTTCTCCCGCACCGTCAGTTCCGGGAAGACCTGCAGGAGCTGGAAGGTCCGGCTGACGCCGAGCCGGTTCAGGTCGGAGGGGCGCATGTTGGTGACGTCGCGCCCGTCGAGCTTCACCGCGCCTTCGGTCGGCTCGAGCTGGCCGAGGATGCAGTTGAACAGGGTCGACTTGCCGCAGCCATTGGGGCCGATGATCCCGAGGATCTCGCCCTCGTTCACCGAGAACGACACGCCGTTCACCGCTTTGATGCCGCCGAAGGCCTTGTGGAGATTGCTGACTTCGAGAACCTGGGTCATCGGGCGTCTCCCAGCTTGCCGGTGAGCTTTGCCCAGGCCCGTTCCATCAGGCCGCTCACGCCCTGCGGGCAGGCGATCAGCAGCAGCATGACGATCGCCGCGAAGATGATCAGGTAGAGCGAGCCGGCGAAGCGCAGCCATTCCGGCAGCACGACGCCGAGCAGCGCGCCGACGAAGGGCCCGAGCAGGTAGCCGGCGCCGCCCGCCACAACCATCAGCAGCAGGAAGAAGCTCTGCGACAGCGAGAAGGGGGAGGGATCGATGAACTCGACCAGCGGCGCATAGAGCGCGCCCGCGAAGCCCGCATAGGCCGAGCCGATGGCGAAGGCGAGCAGGGTGTAGGTCCGGGTGTCGATGCCGAGGCTCGCCGCCCGGATCGGGTTCTCGCGCAGCGCGGTGAAGGCGCGGCCCCAGGGCGAACGGATGAGCCACCACAGCGCGACCGCCAGGATGAAGGTCACCGCGACGACGAAGCGGTGGAACTCCAGCGCGCCGAACAGCTTGGTGCCGAAGAACTCGGGCCGGTTGATGTTCGAGATGCCGAAGACGCCGCCGGTCAGCCATTGCTCGTTGCGCAGGATCAGCCAGATCAGCGTCGAGAAGGCGAGCGTGACGAAGGCGAGGTAATGCGCCTTGACGCGTAGCGCCGGGAAGCCGAGCACGATGCCGACCGCGAAGGTCAAAAGCCCGGACAGGGCGAAGGCGGCATACCAGGACACGCCCGCCTTGGTCGTCAGCAGGGCGGTGGTATAGGCGCCGAGCCCCATGAAGGCGGCCTGCGCCAGCGACTTCAGACCGGCATAGCCCAGCGTCAGGTTGAGCCCCATCACGGCGATGCTCATCACCAGCCAGAGCGAGAGCACATAGGTGCCGTAGCGGCCCATCCCGACCGGGGCGAACCAGAGGATCGCGGCGCCGATCGCGAGGGTGAGGAAGGTGCCGTCGATCGTGCCGGCAATGCCGGGCAGCCGGGCGAGGCGAGGGGAGGCCGTCAGGCGGCCATCGGTTGCGGGCGCGCTCATACGCGGCGCTCCTCTCTGCGGCCCATCAGCCCTTCGGGCTTGAGCAGGATGATGACGACGAGCAGGATCAGCGGCACGGCGAGCCGGTAGGAGCTGGAGACGTAAGCCGCGGCCATCGAATCGACGATGCCGACGACGAGTCCGCCGACGAGTGCGCCACGCACCTGGTTGAAGCCGCCGACGATGGCCGCGATGAAGGCGAACAGGCCGATCACCTCGCCATTCGAGAACTTCGCCAGATAGATCGGCGAGATCAGCACCGAGGCGACGACGGCGAGCGCCGCGTTGATGACGAAGGTCAAAAGCACCATCCGCTCGACCGGGATGCCGAGGATGCGCGCCACCGTCGGGTTCTGCGCCGTCGCCTGCATCTGCCGGCCGAGGCGGGTGCCGCCGACGAACCATTGCAGCAGCCCGATCACCGCAAACGCGCAGGCGATGATCGCCAGATGCTGCAGCGAGATCGCCGCGCCGAAGACCTCGATCGTCTGCGTCGGCACGAAGGAGGGGAAATTCTGCGCCTCGGCCGAGAAACCGTCCTTGGCGCCTTCCTTCATGATGATCGACAGCGCCATGGTG
>NZ_JAIVFR010000142.1 GCF_020829685.1 Nostoc sp. CHAB 5715
TTCCGAATTGTTTGACTTCGATGAAGCAGACATTCCGTAGAACGAGCCGGAGGGAGATTGAGTTCATTGCTAAAGCAAGCATTGATTTATGACCCAAAATTTCCCAATATTTGACAACTACATGCAAGTTTTGGGATTGGGTGATGAAGCGTACTTGTTCTGAACAGTGAAATCAACCTCTTAAAGGTGTAATGTAATTGGGTAGAACCCAGATTTTGACAGGTTTAACTACGTTGTTTAAAAAGGCAGAAACAATACATGCTACACCGCAAGATTTATCAACTCTGTTGCGATGGGCGCGAGGTATGTGTTTTCTTGCGGGACCAGCAACGCTGGATTGAACGCGCCCGCATCATCGACATAGAGGGAGATTTAGTGACTCTACGTTATGAAACAGAAGAAGAGGACGAAGTTTGTTCTTGGGAAGAAATGGTTCGCCTCGAGAGCATTGGTGCTGTAACGCAAAAACTGGCTTCAGTACCACGCGGTAATGTGGAACCTTTGATGACTGAAGATTGTCCCGAAGCCGAACGCATCCACAACCGTTACACTGACTCAAATCCAGAATAATTAGTCATTAGTCATTAGTCATTGGTCATTAGTCATTGGTCATTAGTCATTGGTCAAAAATGACAAAGGACAAAGGACAAAGGACAAAAGACAAAACAGCTAATGACTATTGGCTCTCATTCAAACCTTCAAAAGCAGGACAGTAACCTTCTAGAGTTACCTTAAAGTTATACAACGGGGAAGCTGGATTCCAACACCGCTGCCCCCTTTGATGTCGGCAAGTACCGCAACAGTCTACATCTGTCCATGTATAGCGATCGCTATTTTGATTGAGCAATTCACGTTGAGACAATCCCCTCAATACTAGTTCTTCGCCTTGCCAACGAGCTTCGATTAAACCAGTATCGGCAAATTGCCGCCAACGTGGATCGGTAGTAATCACATCGGCGAGGGTGATTGTGATTACTGTTCCCAACTCTGTCAGTTCGCCTTCGTAATTAGTTTCTGGTGCTGCCGGTTGTAAAAATGTATCGCCGATAGGCAATTCTACTAAAGTGTCAGCCGCCGGGGAATGGACATGGTAGCGGTTTTGCAACTCCTCTAAGCTAGTCAAGTCTGCCAAGTAGGCAGGAGAACCGTGAATAAAAATGACGTGCTGGGGTCGCAAATTATGAATTAGCTGCGTAGTACCAGGGCCATCACTATGTTGAGCTAAGAGATAAGTTTCAACAGTGGTAGGTGCTAAATATTCTTTATTAACTTTTATATCAATTTTTTCTGGTAGAAGAATTAGCCAAGGGCCAGTGTCTAGTTGGCAGTGCTTACCCAAATCATCTGTAGAGTCGGTGAGGACTATACAAGGTGACTTACCCACAGTGGGACGATGTTCTGCTTGTAAACGACGCACGCGCGGACGCACTCGTTCATCCCAAAATAAAGGTTGATGGCGGGCGAAGTTCTGTACAGATGGGGGAAGGTGGGGTAGCAGTTCTAAGTAGGCATCACACCCAGTGGCGACAGCACCATCTACCCAGATATCTAAATCTCGTCCGGTGAAATGGTGATGAGAGCGTAAGAGCATTAATAATTCTTGACCCAGCCCTAAAGCCGGAGTGGGAAGGATTACAGAACATTGGTCAGCGATCGCCCGATTAATTCGTTCTACTAATTGATTTTCTTGGTTGCGGCGGTGAGGATGACGGGATGTGCCATAACTGCCTTCAATAATTAGCACATCCAAGTCTAATCCTCGCAGTTCCTCTAAACGCAAACCTTCTACCAACCGAGAGTTCGACAAGAAAAAATCTCCTGTATACAGTAGTTTGTAACTACGCTGCTTAGTGGTGTAGGTAAGGAGAATTGCCACAGCCCCCGGTAGATGCCCGGAGGGAAATAATTCTGCCACCAAACCATCTTGGAATTCCACAGGCGATCGCAACGGCAAGGCATGACAAAATTGAGAAATTTCCTCAGGATCTTGGTTTAGCCAATTCAACGGCAGTAACTTGCTGGTTACTTCGCTACCATAAATAGGTAACTTTGGAAAAGCTTTATGCAGTGCCAGTAAGCCTCTGGCGTGATCTGGGTGAGCGTGACTAATCAAAACGAAATCTGCTGGTGGGGGCGAACCAACTCCCCGTACCGACTTAGTAAGCCCCTTCGCCAGCGATGAAATATCCTCCAAACCACAATCCAACAGGATGCGGTGTGGCCCCATCTTCACCAATAAACACACACCCTCATCGTAATGCTGGACACTATAGGGGAAACATTCTAATTCACTACCCCCTTCCGCAGCATCTACGCGAGAGGATGCCGACAGATTATCCCTCATGCTCTCCTCCCCTCAAACCTCATCATCATGGACATATCCCAAAAGCCAAAAATTACACAAATTTTGGTTTTGTGACTTAGGGGTAAGTTTTATCGTGCGCCCCTACACCCTGAGAATACAGATTTTTGATTGGGGAGGACGCCTCTACCGAACCCGCACTGGTTCAGAAAGGTGGACTAACCAGAAGCCATCAAATTACTAGCTAAAGGATGCCTCTTGTTTATTTTCCCTTTGCAAGTTCTGAACGCTCTTAACCAACTCACACTACAGGAAGTTGCCCAAGCGTTTACAGATTTATCTCAATGTGCAGAGCCATTGCCGTGATAGTTATCTGAATCATAGAATCCATTTTTTGTGCCAAAAAATAAGCACGAAAGTGTAAAGATAACTGTCAATCCAGCTAGAATCAGCTTTACATCCATTTTTTTGCTGCCCCTTACTTAAAGACTTTCCTATATTAATTTAGTGCTTCCGCAATCAAACGTAATCGCTAGAAAATCTTTACTATGCTTATGTGGATTGGGCAATAGGTAAATTTACCGCAATCAGTCAGATTGTAGAACCTTTCGGTTCACCTGTCCATTGATCTAGATGTAAAGCAATATGACACCAGGAGCAATCCTCTACACCCTCTAAAAATCCTCAGTAGTTAGGATTGATCCACTGTTCAAATAAGCTTTTGAGGCTGTTTAAATACAAACGTTTAATAATTTACTAAACTTTACCAAAAACGCTCTCTTCATCCAAAACTAGTCTCAACGCCAAACCCAAGCCATCACCTTAATATTAAAAGCAGGAGCAATTATTTCCCAACCCCTAAATAAAAATACCTGTGTTGTATGACTATTGAACGACTTCCCCAAAAACACTATCCCAAGGCTGAGATTGGGCGGCGAGGTATGGCATTGGGGCTTGATTTCCTTGGTGTCTGGTTAGTCAGTTCCCTACTGGGAGGCGGCGATATCGGTATTCAATTTGTGCAAATCCTAGTTTTTGTGATACTTTGGCTAATTTTGCGGGTGCTGGTGGTATACAACAATCAAGGGCAAAGTTTAGGGCGTTGGGCGTTCGATTTAAAGGTGTTGGAAGTTGAAGATGGGGAAGTAGTGAGCAGAATTCCAGCTTTACTCTCACTGCTAAAGCGAGAGGCGATCGTCGGCTTGGGTGCCCTTTTAGTGTCAATTGCCCTGAGCAATATTAGAGCTAATCCCACTGCTATACTGCTAGTACTTCCCCTAGCAATTGATTGTGGGACTGCCTTCTCTGATGCCCAAATGCGGCAGGCTTTACACGATCGCTATTGTGGAACTTTTATCGTTTCGTCGCGTCGTGGCTACTCGCTCGATATAAAAGTTAAAAGATTAGTTGATAATATGCGGCGGAATGTGAGAAGATAGTCATTTGTGTTAATTCTCTTCAGGCTTCACTGTTTGTAAGATTATGGCTAAGAGTAAAGGTGTCCGCATTATTATCACACTAGAGTGTACTGAGTGCCGGACAAATTTAGACAAGCGTTCTGCTGGTGTTTCACGTTATACCAGCACCAAGAATCGCCGCAACACCACTAACCGGCTAGAACTGAAAAAGTTCTGCACCCACTGCAACAAACATACCGTTCACAAGGAAATTAAGTAGAGATGAGTTATTTCCGTCGTCGCCTTTCTCCAATCAAGCCAGGAGAACCAATCGATTATAAAGATGTTGATTTACTGCGTAAGTTTGTCACCGAGCGGGGTAAGATATTGCCACGTCGGATTACTGGGCTTACATCTCAGCAACAGCGAGAGTTGACATTAGCAATTAAACGTTCGCGGATTGTGGCTTTGTTGCCATTTATCAATGCGGAAGGCTAAAAATAGTGATGAGTTATGAGTTATGAGTTATGAGTTATCAATTAACTCCTCACTCCTCACTCCTCACTCCTAACTAATTTAAATTGATGAGTTAGAAGTTATGAGTTATCAATTAACTCCTCACTCCTCACTCCTCACTCCTAACTAATTTAAATTGATGAGTTAGAAGTTATGAGTTATCAATTAACTCCTCACTCCTCACTCCTAACTAATTTAAATTGATGAGTTAGAAGTTATGAGTTATGGGTTATGAGTTATCAATTAACTCCTCACTCCTCACTCCTAACTAATTTAAACTGTTCACCAAATTAAAGTGCGAGAGTTGTGGAGAAGGGGACGCTAGTTGAATTTAGGGTTCAAAGCGATCGCCGTCTGGGCATCGTAGAACGCCCAGACGGTAAAACCCGCTGGTTTGTGGTAGACGAACGTGGTCAATCCCACAGCCTCGCGCCTAGACAAATAACTTATACAGTTACCAAAGAGACCTACAAGCCCTCAGAGATTGCCAATTTTCTGGAGCAGGTTAAGCCTTATTTAGATCCATCTAGCTTAGAAGTGGCTTGGGAATTACTGGTTGAAGATGGGGAAACAGTCACCCCAGATCAAATGGCAAATTTGCTATTTTCTGAATCAACTGCCCCTCCTTGTTACGCCGCCCATTGCTTGTTATCAGACGACAAACTTTATTTCAAGCAAAAAGGAGACGCTTACGAGCCGCGAACTGCTGCTCAGGTGGCAGAACGCAAGCACCAGATGGAAGTAGAGGCGCTAAAAGCTAAGGGACAGCAGGAATTTTTAACTCGTGTAGAGCAGGCGCTCAAAGGTGAAGCAGTAGAGTGGGGGCGCCACGATCGCCAGCGCTTAGAAGGACTCGAAAAATACGCAGCGCTGCTTGCTGACACCGTGCGGACAGGGGTGAATTATGACTCCTTGGCTCGCGCTTATCCGCCAAGCGCTTCAGTATTAGAAACTATGACCATGCTGGGACGGCCCACAACACCCCAAGGGGCCTTTCAACTGTTGGTGGATTTGGGTTGCTGGAGTCCTTATGAAAACTTGTTCCTGCGTCGTTCTTCAATTCCGATCCAATTTCCTAATAAGGTATTAGAAGTGGCGCAACAGCGTTTGGATTTCCCGCCAATTGACTCAGATACAAACCGCCTTGATCTGACTCACCTGAAGGTCTACACCATTGATGATGAAACTACCACAGAGATCGACGATGGTCTGAGTTGGGAAGTACTCCCCGATGGACAAGAACGGCTGTGGGTGCATATCGCCGATCCCACTCGATGGTTAGTGCCGGAAGATGAATTAGATTTGGAAGCCAGAAAGCGGGGTAGCACAGTCTATTTACCTACGGGGATGATTCCCATGTTCCCAGAGGTATTAGCAACTGGGCCAATGAGTCTGATCCAGGGACGGGTTTGTTGCGCCCTCAGCTTCGGAATTATTTTAGATATAACTGGGGCAGTAGAAGATTACAGCATTCATACCAGCTTAATTAAGCCGACTTATCGCCTCACCTACGAAGATGTAGATGAAATGCTGCAATTACGGGTACAGGCAGAACCGGAAATTGCAGCGATCGCAACTTGGGCACAGAAGCGCAAAGCTTGGCGTTACGCCCAAGGGGCAATTAGCATCACCATGCCGGAAGCGATGATCAAAGTCAAAGGTGACGAGATCAATATTGACATTTTGGACGATTCCCCGTCGCGGCAAGTAGTGGCAGAAATGATGATTGTTGCCGGTGAAGTTGCGGCTCGTTATGGTAAAGCTCATAACATACCTTTGCCCTTTCGCGGTCAGCCCCAACCAGAATTACCCCCAGAAGAAGAATTGCTGCTACTTCCTGCCGGATTCGTTCGCGCTTGCGCTATGCGTCGTTGTATGCCCAAGAGCGAAATGAGCATTACGCCTCTGCGCCATGCTGGTTTGGGTTTGGATACTTACACTCAAGCAACCTCTCCCATTCGCCGTTACAGTGATTTGCTTACCCACTTCCAACTTAAAGCCCATTTGCGGGGTGAAGTTCTGCCATTTACCGCAGATCAACTTAAAGAAGTGATGATGACTGTCACCAGCATCACCCAAGAGGTGACGATGGTAGAACGGCAAACTAATAGATATTATGCTCTAGAGTATTTACGCCGCCATCCAGAAGAAACTTGGGATGTAACAGTGTTGATGTGGCTGCGAGAAGACAGCAACTTGGCCCTAATTTTGTTAGAAGATTTGGGCTTGCAGTTACCAATGGTTTTCAAGCGTTCTGTGAAGTTGGGCGAACAGATATTGGTGAAAGTCAGCCACGCCGATCCGCAAAAAGATATGATCCAGTTTCAAGAAATAGTTTATCAAGAAGCCCAAACAGCAGCGAATTAACTAATTTGTCATTTGTCATTTGTCATTTGTCATTTGTAATACTCGCCAGAGGCTAGTATTATCAATTATGAATTATTTTAATAAAGTTTAGGGGTTTAATTCCCCAGCAATAGAAGGGCAGCACGTTTTGTATTGGGGTCTAAATCCCCATCACTTTCACGTAATTGCGAACTTGTACTGAGCGTAGCCGAAGTATTGCGAATTGCGAATTGCGAATTGCGAATTGTTTTAACCTTGCTCTAACCCCTGTCGGTTAGGATATAGAGTAAATCGAATGAGGTAATAGTTGTGAATATATCTTTGACCCCAGAACTGGAGCAGTTGGTTAAGGATAAGGTTAGTAGTGGGAAATATCACTCAGTGAGTGAGGTGATGGGTGAAGCATTGAGATTGCTAGAAGAACGCGATCGCATTCGAGATCAGCGTCTAGCAGAATTGAAAGCTAAAATCCAAGTTGGTATTGAAGAACTCGAACGTGGTGAAGGAATTGATGGTGAAGAGGTATTTGCTGAACTTGAAGAAGATATCCGACGTGCCCAAGCCCAGATGCAACAAGCAGAGGCCGCTAAATAATGAGTAGGTGTATTTTTGCGCCTTCAGCTAGATTAGATTTGAAAGAAATTAGCAGCTATATTACCCGTTTTAATCCTGGTGCGGCTCGAAAACTCAACAAAAAAATTATAGAGCAGTGTAAACTTTTGGCTGATTTTCCTAATATGGGTCAAAGTTGCGATAATTTTGCAGATGGTTTACGGAGTTTCCCCGTGGAAGATTACTTAATATTTTATCGTCCCATTGAGACTGGTGTGGAAGTTGCACGTGTTGTCAGTGGTTATCGGGATTTAGAGACAGTTTTCTTAAGTGAGGATATTCCTTAAAATTGCATTTGACGAAAGCGATCGCTTCTCTAACGAATATGTCAAAAACTCATAACAAAATAATTATTTTCGATACCACCATGCGTGATGGAGAATTGACGCCTGGTGTCAAAATGAATTTGCAACAAAAAATCACCATATCCCAATTGCTCGAAGAAATGGGAGTAGATATTATTGAAGTTGGTTATCCAGGAAGTTCTCAAAAAGATTTTGATGAAGTCTTTAATATTTCTAAAATAATTAAAAAATCTACTATTTGTGGGCTAGCGAGTTCCAATCCCAATGAAATAATCATTCTGGCTGAAGCAATTAAAGCAGCTATAAAAGGTAGAATTCACACCTATACTCCGGTAAATATTAAAAATCAATTTGAACTCAGCAAAGAAGAAGTATTAGCAACAATCAAAGAAAGTGTTTCTCTGGCACGCAATTACTGTGATGATGTAGAATGGAGTGCTTTTGACGCTCCCAGAAGTGAGCCAGATTTTTTGTGCAAATCTATTGAAACTGCAATCAAAAGTGGTGCTAACACTATTAGTATTCCTGATAGCTTAGGTTTGGCATCGCCAGAAGATTTTTCGCAACTTCTGCAAATGATTTTTAATCGAGTAGCAAATATTGATCAAGCTGTCGTTTCAGTACACTGTCATGATGATTTGGGCATGGCGGTAGATAATTCACTTATTGCTTTAAGTTGTGGCGTGAGGCAAATTGAATGTGCAATTAATGGTTTGGGTGCGAGGAAAGGTAATGCAGATTTAAGTCAAGTGGTGATGGAGGTTTTAAAACAGGGGAATTATCAAATTGATATTGACACTTCGTTAATAAGTAAAGCAGCAGAGTTGATTTTTCAAATAACTAGAATTAGAAAGGGAAAATAGTTAAAATAATTACTCTTTTTTCCCCATCTCCTCACACTGTGCTTTTGACATCACAGCCCGGATATAGTCATTTTTACCATTGGTATAAGCCTCGCGATCGCTCCGAAAACTTGCCGCCAAATCGCGTTTTAAAGCTTCATATCGTTTCGCCTCTTCAGGATGCCTTCTCAGATAGTCGCAAAATAGCTTGCGTTCCCAAAATTTGCTATCAATCTCGACTATGTGAACATGATGAGTCCGTTGCTTTCCGTATGGTGGCATTCCTTTGACAAAAAACATCCGTCCTGGATCTGGGTTTTCACGCCAATAAACGTATCCCAACGATTCCAATGCTGGAATAGTAGATTTCGCATCTACTAAGGAACGTACTCCTACCATGATGTCAACAACTGGTTTGGCTGCCATTCCTGGTACTGCCGTACTACCAATATGTTCAATTTCCACAACTAAGTCATTGCCTAGTAGTTGCCGAATCCGCTCGGCTTCTTCTGCAAACAAAATCTGCCAACGTGGGTCATATTCGACTATATTTACTTCATCCATCGGTGAAATTAATTTTATCTATATACAGTGGTAGGGGATTTCCAATAAATAAACTATACAATCTTGTGGGGTGGGCATCTTGCCCGCCCGTAATCAAGGGCGGGCGAGACGCCCACCCCACAATAAATAATTGGATATTTTTTTATTTGGAAGTCCCTAGTTAGTTAAATCCTTTATTTAATTACCATTCCAGCAATTTTATTAGTATAATAATGGATCGTGTCGAATTAAAGCTAGACCATGCCTAAACTAAAGACTCGTAAAGCAGCAGCGAAGCGATTCCGTGCCACCGGCACCGGCAAAATCGTCCGTCGTAAAGCTTTCAAAAACCACCTTTTAGAACATAAAACTTCTGACAAAAAGCGTAGCCTGTCCAAGAGCGCACTTGTACATGAACGCGATGAACTTAACGTGCGCTTGATGCTCCCATATTTGTAAGTATTTCAGGGAATAAGTTATGACTCGGGTAAAACGCGGTAACGTAGCTCGGAAGCGCCGCAATAAAATTCTCAAACTAGCTAAAGGTTTTCGCGGTTCCCACTCAACTCTGTTTAGAACTGCCAACCAACAAGTGATGAAGGCACTACGGAGTGCCTACCGCGATCGCAAAAAGAAAAAGCGCGATTTTCGTCGCCTCTGGATCACCCGCATCAACGCTGCTGCAAGGCAACACGGCTTGAGTTACAGCCAGTTGATCGGTAACTTGAAAAAAGCTGATATCCAACTCAATCGCAAGATGTTGGCACAATTAGCAGTCCTCGATCCAGCTAGCTTCGGCAAAGTCGCTGAACTAGCAAATCAAGCTAAAGGATAAAGGTGGCAAGGGATGTATAACAGATGTAACAGATGGCAAGTAATTACTCGGTTACATCTGGTATTATCCGCCACTATTTTTTGGATATCTTGCTTTTCCATAGTGGGGACAGGATTAACTGCATCTGCTGCCGAAATGCCAGAAATTCAGCAGCGAGGCTATCTAACTGTTGCCGTTAAAGATAACTTGCGTCCGTTGGGATTTAAAGATGCCAACGGTAATTTGCAAGGCTTAGAAATTGACTTGGCACAGCGATTGGCACTTGACTTGGTTGGTAAAGCCGATGCTGTAAAATTGAAACCTGTAGCAAATCGCGATCGCTTGTCTGTAGTGTTAGACAAAAAAGTTGATTTTGCGATCGCTAGGGTAACAGCAACTGAATCTCGCAACCGTATAGTTAGTTTCAGTGTTCCCTACTATTTGGATAGCACTGTCTTAGTTACAAAAGATGCCTCTGTACAGAAATTGAGTGATTTGGCAAAACAAAAAATTGCCGTACTCAACAACTCCAGCACCATTGCCCAAGTACGGTACTATGTGCCAAACGCCGAGTTGGTACAGGTTTCAAT
>NZ_JAIVFR010000143.1 GCF_020829685.1 Nostoc sp. CHAB 5715
AGTACGTGCATAGCGATAAAAAGCACTCCCAAAAGGCGAATCTAACAGATCCAAATAAATTTTTTCCGCCATTCTGGTGATTTCTTTGTCATCAAAGCCCACGTTGGAGGCCCAGAAAGTACAAGTCTGGCAATTAAGTTTGATTGCTTTTGGACTAATGCGATCGCAACTGGTAATAAAGCACCTTGTACTACTACAATGACAGGCTTTTGCACTACTGTTTGTAAAAAGTGCTGCAACTGTTCTGCCCAATCACTAGGAGTGTAAGCCAGATGAGGCATATCACTTTCGCCACATCCTAGTAAATCAGGGTTGTAAATTGAATTACGCTGACCTGTATTATACCATTCGCGGCAAAATCGCTGCCAAAATTGCCGCGACAATCCGACGCCAATCGGATGAATTAACAGTAAAGGAATGCCTTCAGGTGTTGTGTTAGTTGGTTGATGAACTTCGTAGGCGCAACGATAATTCCGCCAAGTGTAAAACTGGCTAGGAGATGCTGTCAAATTGGTTGTGTTAGTTACAGCAGATGGTTGCATAATTCCTAGTTTTTAATACTTACTAAAAAATCATCTGTGGATGAATTAACTGGTATCCAGCTTCTTTAAGCTTTTCATTCGATACCCAAGCATTATATGGGCGGGTACTCTTAATAGATGTATCCCATTTAACTTTGGGTAAATTATGTTTTTCAAATAGGCACTCTAGTAAGTCCCGGCTGGTGAGATGTGCATCATCTACTAAATTGTAAATCCCTTGCAAACGACGGTGACGGGAAAATTCTATCGCACCAACAATATCATCCAAATGAATCCAATTTGTGATATCTTCGCCATTCCCAGGACGGGTTGCACCAGAATATCTGCTAAATATTTTCAACAGTTCCCTGCCAGTCCCATAAATCCCTCCTAAGCGGAAGATACAAACGCGAAGATTTTCGCTAGATGCTGATAGCAGCACATCCTCTGTTTTTCGGAGAATTTGTGCATTTAAATTAGCAGGTGCAAGCGGTGTTTCTTCATCTACCCATACACCATTTCTGTCACCATATACTGCATAGCTACCTGTGTATATTAATTGTTTTACACTCGCAACCTGCTGCAAGGATGAAACTAAAGTTTGGGCGGTTTGTAGATAAGTTTCTTCATAAACTTCTGCACCTTTTGCACTAACACTCAAAACTACAACATCTTGATCGTGCAAAACTGATTTTAGGCTATCTAAGTCATTACCACGGGTAACTACAACTCTTTGGGATACTGATTTTAGTGCCGGGACACGCTCAGAGGAAGTTGTGGTTACACTGACAACAAAATCCCCCTTCTCCTGCCAATATTGAGCAACCTTATAACCAACATAACCACAACCAATGATTGCAACGTTCATGACAAATTAGACACAAATAAATTAAACTAATCATTGAGATAATATTCTCAATTAAGAAACTGGACGTAAATAAATTTAACAGTCCAGAGCTAACAGTCAATAGTCAATAGTCAATAGTACAGAAAGTTTTACCTAATGACTAATGACTAATGACTAATGACTATTTTGCTAATTCTTTCTCAATTATGGCAATTATCTCTGATGAATTTGGCTGGACACTACTATTAAATCGAGCTACCACTTCACCTTGTTTATTAACTAAAAATTTTTCAAAGTTCCAAGCAACAGTTCCCGTTGGCTCAACGGCTTTGGTAAGTCTCTCATAAAGTGGATGCTGCTGCGAGCCTTTGGCATGAACTTTATCGAATAGTTCAAAGGTAACACTATATTTACTCGTGCAGAATTGCACAATCTCTTCATTGCTTCCTGGTTCCTGCGCTCCAAAATCGTTACAGGGGAACCCCAAAATACGTAACCCTGCTTCCCCATACTTCTGGTTCAATTTTTCTAACCCTTCGTATTGAGAAGTATAACCGCAGTAGGAAGCCACATTCACAATTAAGAGTACCTTCCCGGTATACTCGTTTAATTGCTTATCCTCACCGTTGATAGTCTTAACTGCGATGTCCGAAATTGTCTTACTCATCTTGAATCTGATTTATAGGGAATATTGCCAAGTCTCCCATATTACAGGTACTGTAAACCCTCTTTTTTTAAGGAAATTAGGTTTGTTAGCCTTGTTTCCTCCTACGGTTCTATTTAATTTAGCCTATAAGCTTGTATGGGAGTTTCGATAGATGTTTCCGTCGCTGATTCGTGCTTAATGAGCAAGGCGATGTCTAACGACAAGCCAGAAGGTGGAGAGTCCTTGCTCAACTAGTACACCTGAGCAATTAAGATAGCGATCGCCTGTGAGTTTACCTGAGTCATAACTCTTGTGTAAATAGCTCAACTAATCCATTATCTCAGAATAGCCTTAGAAATCTGCGTTGCTTTTAATACAAATCTTTTCGCAGGGATGAATTATGAATTATCTTAACCTTCGTGTTGAGTTTATCTCTACAACCGTCACTTTTATCAATAAGATTGAATGGTGGAGGCTGCGGGCAATTTATCAGTTATTTCACCCAGTGGTCGGTTTAAAGGAGAATTACTGCTTTTCAATATAGCTTTTAAAGTAACAAACAATTAACTTTTTGTATAAAAAATTAATAATATTTATAATTGTCCGATCCTGAAATCGGAAAATACCTACCTATAAAGGATATAAATGCTTTATTTGTTGCATCAGGAGCTATATGCCATAAAAAAAGCGAAAAAATGTATTATACGATACAGTTTTTTGGTTTGAGTAAATAGACAATCAGTCAAATTTATCCATCTAGGCATAAATTTACCAAAGGTGAAATAGGAAGTAGTCTCATGGTTTCTGTAAAGCTCCCACTATTGAGTCTTTATCTGAAACTACAACTAAACTGCAAATTTCCATTGATAATACTTGGTACTAATCACTAGTTTTTTAGTATTCTTCATGAAATTGGCTTTGCCATGTTAGAAGCAGCTTTGATGTGCCAAAGAGGTGTAGTTAATGCCTTACTATAAAACTCAATTGCCGTCGCTGTAACCTTTTTAGTGTGGGGAAAAATCGGCTGTAACTATGTTGCACCCTTTTTTATGTATAGACATAATATTGACAATTTCTGGCAATTTCCTGAACAAAACTTATTTTTGAAAGATTAAAGATTAAGTGAAGAAGACTTGACTGTTTCAGAAATTACACCATAATTACTTAAGAATATCTAAAATAAATATTTACAGATGTGCCAGGAGTTTCCTAAACTCCTACTAAGGTAATTTGGTTTTCTGGTTTTTAAACAAGTGGTCTAAAGGAAAAATATCAAAGGACAGTGTTTTTTTCTGCTTAACCTGTTTTTTTCCTTTTTTAAAGATAGTTTGGAGGATGATGTTGAAATTCATGTACAAACAAAAATCGAAAACAAAAAATAAGCGTCTGTCTGCAAGAAATTACGCTGTAAATTCACAGCCCAACTCAAAAGTAAAGCTATTTAATCTAGCAATTAAGCGCCTCTCTCCCAGTTGGCAAGCCTGCTTACCTTTAGCTTGTCTGATTGTGTTGGGTTGGGGTTATGCCGCAGTTGCCCAAACTCCAGCCGCAGGGCCAACGACAGCAGAACTCAAAGTTGCTCTTGATACACTGTGGGTTGCGATCGCTGCCTTTTTAGTGTTCTTCATGAACGCTGGTTTTTGTATGTTAGAAACCGGCTTCTGTCGCCGGAAAAACGCTGTCAACGTTCTTTCCAAAAACTTGATTGTATTTGCTCTGTCCACCGTTGCCTTTTGGGTACTCGGTTTTGGCTTAATGTTCGGTGATGGCAACGACTTCTTTGGATTAAATGGGTTTTTCTTAGGAGGAGCAGATAACAGTCCCGCCACAGGAGAAGCCTATAAAGGTGTTTTCAGTGCCATTAGTTGGGCTGGTGTACCTTTAGCTGCCAAGTTTTTATTCCAGCTAGTGTTTGCTGGAACAGCAGCAACAATCGTTTCTGGTGCAGTAGCCGAACGGATTAAGTTTATTGACTTCCTAATTTTCAGCCTCTTACTTGTAGGTATTCTCTACCCCATTACTGGACACTGGATTTGGGGAACTGGTTGGCTAGCAGACAGAGGCTTTTGGGATTTTGCCGGTTGTACGGTGGTTCACTCCGTAGGTGGCTGGGCAGCTTTGATGGGAGCAGCATTTCTTGGGCCCCGCCTTGGTAGATATCAAGATAGGCAAGTTGTTGCTATGCCTGGTCACAACATGAGTATTGCCACTTTGGGCTGTCTGATCCTGTGGTTGGGCTGGTTTGGTTTCAACCCCGGTTCTGTGATGGCTGCCGATCCTAGTGCGATCAGTCACATTGCTGTCACCACTAACATGGCTGGTGCTGCCGGTGGAATTGCCGCTACAATTACAGCTTGGTTGTACTTAGGTAAACCAGACCTGTCAATGATTATCAATGGTATTTTGGCTGGCTTGGTTGGTGTTACAGCGTCTTGTGCTTACATAGGTATTCCTGCTTCTTTAATCATTGGCTTGATTGCTGGAGTACTGGTAGTTTTCTCTGTAACATTCTTTGACAAACTTGGCATTGATGACCCAGTGGGAGCTACCTCAGTTCACCTAGTTTGTGGCATCTGGGGAACTCTAGCAGTGGGACTGTGGGCTGTTGGCCCTGGTGTTTATTCCTGGTATGGCGATGCACTTGGCCCAGCAAAAGGTTTATTTGCAGGTGGTGGCTTTGGACAGTTCGGTGTTCAGTTGCTGGGCGTTGTCTCAGTAGGTGGTTTCACTGTTTTACTCAGTAGTATTTTTTGGCTGGCTCTGAAAGTTACTTTAGGTATCAGAGTATCCAAAGAAGAGGAACTAGAAGGTTTGGATATCGGTGAACACGGTATGGAAGCCTACAGTGGATTTCTCAAAGAAGGTGATGGAACTGGATTTTCTGATGAACAAACTTCAATTGGGAGATTTTAGGGTAAATATTTTTTTGGTTTACTCTCTGGCATATTCCTAATATGAGCTACCAACACACCATCAGTAGATTCAACTGATTCTGCCAAATTCTTTATCCAAACGGGGAAAAGTAGGGGGTTTTATACCTCCTACTTTTCCAACTTTTTACCTGATTGGTGCTTTATTACAGCATTTTTCAGGTATTTAGACCACAGATGAGATGGGGAGTAGGGAGTGGGGAGTAGGGAGTGGTGTAGTTCAATTACTTGAAAAGCGCTGTAATTTAGCGATCGCAGTCAAAAATACTAATACCATTTCACGAATGTCTCTTCGTTAAAGCTGGCTTACTTAGATAAATATTTAAATTAAATATACCAAAATGCTTGCGAGTATTAACTGAATAATGCGACGATGAATCTGCCTGATCTGAATCAAAGCTAAAACTTAGTTTCAGCAAAACTTTTTTTACCTTATGAAAATTTTATGGTTAGAGGATTGAGAGTTAGTATGCTGCTATTGGCAGTTCTGGGAAATCTGGCGTGGTCATTTAGTGCCAAGGCAAATTTTAACGGCAAACTCACCGTAGAAATTGATGGCTTGAAGAATAAACAAGGACAAGTCTGTGCCAGTATATTTGCTAGCAGTGAAGGATTTCCTAGCGATCGCGATCGCGGCTTACAAAAGCAGTGTATCAAGATTACTAGCACTCCCTTACTCATTACCTTTGAGAACTTAAAAGCAGGTAGTTACGCCGTTGCTGTCTTCCACGATCAAAATAACGACGGCACTCTCAATAGCAATATTTTAGGTATACCAACCGAAGGCTTTGGATTTTCCAGCAACCCAGAAATTCGCATAAGAGCAGCCAAATTTAGCGAAGCTGCATTTTTGGTGGCAGGCCCGAACACTAATATCCAAATCCAATTGAAATATTTTTAGGTTTATTCTCGTGAATCGTTCTGTAAATCTTCTGGTAGACTTTGTTCTTCCGGCAAACCACGCATTCGATTCATCTGAGTTAAAGCATATCGTGCTGTTGCTTGCACCTCGACATCTGGGTCTTCCAGCGCATGGCGCAACATCTGACTCATTTGACCCATCATGTCATAAACGCGCGTCAGGTCACGGATCGCATTTTGCCGCACTTGTGGATTTTCATCTTGCAGCGAAATTGCTAAAGCACGATTCATCGGTTTGAGTGTGCGGGTACCAATTTCTGCCAAAGCTGCCAAAATTAAACTGGTTTCTTGAGAATCGGCATCAATCATCAGGTCAACCATAGGTTGAATTGCCCGCGAATCTCCCTGTTGACCCAAATCCCAAATAGCCTTGCGTCGCTTCCTTGGGTCAGAACTGCGTAAGTCTTGAATTAATTCGTCAACAATATTGAGTTTAGCAAGCCGGGAAGTTTTTTCTGGTAGCAGCAATTGTGTGGGAATTGGTGGCGTAACTGTTTGTGGACTAGTTACAGTCTCTGGTGAGGGTGATATCATGAGTTTTTTGTTAGCTTCACTCAAACTTTTAGTCTCTGATATTTCGGATTGCACTTGTTTGACCTGACGAAACCACTTCAGCAGGTAAACAAGTGCGCCAATACTTCCTAAAACTCCGATGGAAAATATTAACCACCAAACAAAACCTCTCTCGGTTGGTTCGGGTATTGTAGTTGGTTTGGAAGTTGCAACAATTGGAGAGGTAACAATCTGATTTTTGGCTACGATTGCTGCTTGCAGTCTCCCCCTAGTCTCCAGACCAGCAAGGCCATCTACTTTTAAACCCTTTGCTTTCTGGAATTTAACTACAGCCATTTCCGTACTGTCGTTGTACTCTCCATCTACCACGCCACTGTAGTATCCCAACTGCTTTAATTGGGTTTGTAATCTCTGCACATCTGATTTTCGACTACCATAAGTCAAAACAGTTGGACTACTAGCAGCGACTGTCGAACTAGCTTGTGCAAGTTCTAAAATTTCAGGTGCTAGGTTAGGTGTTGCTGTGCTTGCACGATTTGGGTAAAAACCCACGCAAGAAAAACAGGTAAATATCAAAATTGAGGAACGGCATAGCCTCATATTGCAAGTTTCAGCCTGAACGTGCTTTTTTTTGAAGTCTTCGATACCACAATAGCTTCAAGATTACCAAATGTTAACTGTCATTTTTTTATTGGGGATTGGCGATTGGGTATTAGTTATTCTCCCTCATCTCCCTCATGAATTACAAATTACGTTAGCGTAGCGTTAGCGAGTCTTCTCCCTTGGCGCTAGCCTCTCTCTTTGGGAGAAGGGGAGACGCTAAGAGCGAACGAGCGTCATTACGAACTTGTACTGAGCGTAGCCGAAGTATTACGAATTATTTTAATAAGTTAGGGTAAAATTTCTCGTTCAGATTCTCTCACTTTGAAAGTGATGGGGTTTAACTTTTTAGCAGATGCTTCTAAAACTGGTTGCTGTATATTAGCTGTTTCGCCCACAGTAACTGTGTCATTTTGCGCTGCTAAAGTATCACGTTGGTTAATGAGATAGATGCTGATTAAAGTTAAGAAAACACCTACCCACTGCAACGGACTGAGGACTTCTGAGAGGAAGAGATTGCCGAATAGTAGGGCAAAGACGGGTGTAAGGAAGGTCAGGGAACTAAGACTGGTGAGACTGCCACTAGAGGCAAAATAGAAGAATAAACCGTAGGCGATCGCACTGCCAAATACGGTAGCATAACCCAAAGCCACTAAATCAGATGCTCCTAGATTCTCCCACTGCTGGGATTCGACAACTGATGAAACTCCCCATAGTGGCAATCCACCCAAAATCATGTGCCATCCCGTAGCGGTTACTGGGTCAGAATGTCGGCACACAAACCGAATCAATACTGTTCCCACTGCCATTGATAGGGCTGCTAACAGCATCAACCATTCCCCACTAGCAAACAAATCTTGCCAGTTACCAATTGTAATATTTGCGCCTGAGTCGAGAAAATGTAAAATCCACTCATCAGGTAAGCCGATTAAACTAATGCCTGTGACACCCAAGCCTAGCCCCAGCCATCCCCAAAAACCAATGTGTTCCTGGAATAGCCACAACGACAGCAAGGCAACAGCCAAGGGTTGCGAGTCAATCATCACAGACCCTAACCCTGCACTGGTTCTAACTAATCCCTCTGCTAAAAAACCTTGAAACAGCGTCCCATCTACGAGGGCAAATAAGGCAATCCACAGCCATGCAGCCCAACCCTTCGGCTGTGGTTTACCCATGAATGCTGCTGCAATCAGAATTAACATCCCTGCTGGTATCAGACGCACTCCTGCCATGAATAGCGGTGTGGTGTGGGGTATTACTCCTTTCATGGCTACCATTGCCGTCCCCCATAGGAAAAAGGGGGCAATTAAGAGGAGAGGGGCGAAGGGAAGTTTAGATGCACTGAGTTTCAGTTGCATGGGTTTGCTGATGCCTTTGTTTAACAAGCGCAAAAATTGCTTTACCCAATTTTACCGAAATTATGTAGTTTTGCGATCGCGTAGCGTCTCAAAGAGAAGGAATTAATGGTGTAGCTAAGGTTACAGGAGGCTGAAGATTGTAATCAGATAGATACATTTAAGAGGATGTTTGGAAAGTCGCAAAGTATACTATAAACCCCGCTTCCATTCCTCTTTCCCACTTCTGCTTATCCTTAAATCATTCACCTCTGAGTTTACCTGGCTTCATTGCCTGCATCCAATTCACGTCGATATTCTTGTATATATTCCAGCATCTCATCAAATTGTGGATCATCTTTATATTTACCAGCTATTTTCAACCAAGGATTTTCTACTTTGGGTGCTTCAATTTCTAAAGTCACAATCTTGGCTGTTTCTAACCGAGTTTGTAAACTTTGACTGAGTTTTTCTATTGCTTCCGTTTCCGTATTGCCTAAACCTTGACAGGGAAGCATCCCACTTTTTTACATGTCATTGCGAGGAACGAAGCAATCGCAAAATTCTTCAGGTCAAAACGAGTCCATGAGATTGCTTCGTCGTTCCTCCTCTCTACGAGACGCTGCGCGAACGCAATGACAGTTATTCTCTCATTCAAAATAAAAACTGGGATGCACCCCCTTGACAGTCTGGTAAACTTAACAATTAGGTACAGTTTTAGTTGAGGAAGTTGTCACTGATAAATTCATCAGCTTTTTTACCTCCAGCTTTCATATCGATCATAACTCCCAAAGCTGATGAATTATCACAATAATGGAACACAAGCTCTATGCTGAAGCGTGAGTATTCTCCAGTGGAGAGAACCAAGCAATTGAGCCTGCTTGATTAAAATTCTATATAATGGATATCTAAGTTTTCCCAGCTCAGATATCCAATTGCAACATAACCTAGAGTAAATAGATTATTTTATAAACGTAATTATAATTAGAATTTTGGTTTTTAAACTACTCCTTTAGTTTAGTTTTAAACTACTCCTTTAGATAGTTTCTCAATTCATCCTTAAGTTGGATGAAAACTATATGAATTAACTGAAATTTGAAAGCAAACGTGTAAAATACAGATGATTTGTAGTAGCGCATGTATGTGCGTTTATACATTCAGCAGGTGCGTTACACTGCGTTAACGCACACTACTTTCTAAGACAATTTAGCAACGCTAGACTTTTCTAAAGTCGCTACTAATTTCACTCCAAATTCTTCCTCAAATACTCCTTTTTTATAATCTAAGCTCCAAAGTTCTAAAGCACAATCATCATCAGGTTGAGATGGAAAAATCAGCAGATTCACCTGCCGAAATTGTTCATAATACTCACATTGGACTTGCGCGATCGCACCAATTTGTCGTCTATCTAATGCTACTGCCAATCTCAAAATCGCACTCAATTGACTGACCATTTGTCGCTGGTGTTTAATCAGCAAACTCTGGTAATTTTCATGTTTTTTCTTGGGGGGCGATTTGCGATGATAACGCGCTAAATTAGCAATGATTTCAATCTCAGTTTCTGTATAACCGAGTAATTCACCATTGCGAATTAGATAGTAAGAGTGCTTGTGGTGAGACGAATGGCTGACATAATGACCGCAATTGTGTAATATCGCAGCTGCCCACAGCAATTGTCGCTCATCAGATCCCCAGTGGTGTAACGTACCTTGAGTTTGGTCAAATAAACTTTGGGCAAATTTTGCCACGCGATCGCTATATTCTAAATTGACGTGGTATTTATTAGCGAGTTTGAGTACATTGCGTTCCCGAACTGAACTTTGGTAGCGCAGCTTATCTTCAATTAAACCGTGGGTTAGCATCCAGTCTACAATTACGCCTTCCCGCAGGGAACGCTCACAGACTGTAACCGATTCACTACCCAAAAGCGTCATTGCTTCCTGTAATATTACTG
>NZ_JAIVFR010000144.1 GCF_020829685.1 Nostoc sp. CHAB 5715
CCTGTACCGGGCGCGCGGCGCGCTGGGCCGTGACGGTGATCGCACTGCGTTCTTCGACTTTGGCGGCCGGCGCAGCGGCCTCCGCCCGCGCAATTTCGACGGGTTCCGCGGCCGGAGGCGCAAGGGCGGCATCGTGGCTAAGTTGGGTAGCAATGATAGTTCCCCGGCAATTGCGAGGCAGGTATTTTGGGATACGCAATAGCGCTGCTAGCCTCACCAATTTGGTTTGCGTACCAATAGCCGGTCTAGTTGTATCACATTGGTATGGTGGAAGTATCCAAGGCTATGGGGTGGTTTTGCTGGTAGGTATAGTGTTTGGGATTGTGGGATTGGGGTGTCAATATTTCCAGGTAGATATGAATCCGCAATCGCAAAACACTTATTATGGCAAGTTACCTCAAACAAATAAGATTGAACAAGAGGCAAGAGAGCTCTTAGCTGGGAGCAAGGGGGATAGTTCAGATGGGGATTCAACACTTCGGCTACGCAGTTCGACTGCGGTTTCATCGAGCAAAGCCGAGATGCTTACCGTAAACTCAGTGACCACCCCACCTGTTGCGCCAGCTTCCAGCATCTGGAAAAACTCTAACTTTTTGAGATTTCTGCTGTATTTCAGCTTCTGGGCCCTTGCTGTTAACCTCAGCAGTCCTTTTTTTAACCTCTATATGCTCGACACGCTCGATTTAGACGTAAGCTACGTAACTATCTACAATAGCCTTCAGGCGGGGGCGACTTTGCTGATGCTCATCGTGTGGGGCAAATTAGCAGATAAGATAGGCAATCGTCCCATTTTGATCTGTATTGGGATTTTGGTTGCAGCCACACCACTGCTTTGGCTGGGGATTGGTGCTAATCGCCTTGATATTTGGTTGTGGTTACCCCTGTTACACATCTTGGCTGGAGGTACTTGGGCGGCGATTGACTTGTGTAACAACAATATACAATTGGCGATCGCACCAACTAAAAATCAGTCTATCTATTTTGCGATCGCAGCTGCCGTTGCTGGAGCGAGTGGTGCTTTAGGCACAACTATAGGCAGCTTCATCGTCCAATTTGCTCAGTTTGGAGGCTTACTGGGGTTGTTCGCCCTCTCTAGTCTATTTCGACTAACAGCGCTTATCCCACTACTTTTTGTTAAAGAGGCAAAGAGAGCATGAGGGAGTGGGGAGTGGGGAGTGGGGAGTGGGGAGCATGGGGAGCAGGGGGAGCAGGGGAGCAAGAGAGAAAGTTTTCCCCTCTGCTAAGAGCACCCCGCCCCTAGAGCCTCTTTCCCATGCCCCATGCCCCATGTCCCATGCCCCATGCCCCATGCCCCATGCCCCATGCCCCATGCCCAATGCCCAATGCCCAATGCCCAATGCCCTATGCCCTATGCTTTATTCTGCGGCTGTAGAAGTCAAGGACATTGTTTCCCACAACACCATTTGAGGTGTTGTTAGTACAGGCTGGTGTAGGGCAATCAGCTGGGCTAGGGTGTTCTTTAATTGGGTACGGGGTACGATATCATCAACAAAACCGTGCAGGAGCAAATCTTCAGCAGTCTGAAAATCATCGGGTAGTTTTTCCCGCAGGGTTTGCTCAATTACTCGCCGACCGGCAAAACCAATGGTTGCCTTGGGTTCTGCCAAAATGATGTCGCCCAACATCGCAAAGCTAGCGGTAACGCCGCCTGTTGTGGGATTGGTCAAAACAGGAATATATAATAATCGAGCGTCTTTATGGCGCTGTAGGGCTGCGGAGATTTTCGCCATCTGCATCAGGGAAAGCATTCCTTCTTGCATTCTTGCACCCCCGGAGGTGCAGACGATAACCACAGGATACCGCCGTTGAGTGGCTTGCTCAATCATGCGGGTGAGTCTTTCTCCCACAACCGAACCCATGCTACCACCCATGAAGCGGAAGTCCATAACCCCAAGGGCAATGGGCAAACCATTGATTTGACCTAAACCAGTTTTAACTGCGTCTATTAAGCCAATTTTCTCCTGCATTTCCCGCAAGCGATCGCTGTAGGGTTTGCGATCGCGAAATTCGAGCGGATCGGTTGGACGCAAATGCTCGTCTAGCGGTTTCCAGGTATTATGATCTATCAATTGACGGATGCGCTCATCGCTGTCTACCCGATTGTGATGACCACATTCGGTACAAACCATCTGGTTGGCTTTCAGGTCTTTTGTATATGCCAACACACTGCACTTAGAACATTTATGCCACAGCCCATCAGCAATTTCACGTTCTTGGCGTTCGAGGCTGGTAGATCCTGACTTCCGTCGATTTGCAAACCAATCAAATAGAGACTTTAAACCGCGTGATTCTTCGTTGTTAGCCATTTTTTATTTTATTTTAAGTGGGTATGAGGTCGAAAACATGTCAAGCCGTATCGGGTTGTCCTTAGCCTTTCGTCATTTATTTTTATTAATGACCCTTCGGGTGACGCTCCTACGTCGCTAACGCCAGTTGCTCATGGGGGAAACCCCCTTGGCGCTAGCCTCTCCCAAAGGGAGAAGACCGCACTGGCTCACTAATAGCTACATCGTCAAACTACTCTTTTAAGCAATTGAGATCTTAATTTTCATCTTTGGTTGCCAGCTTAACGAAAATACTTATGCCAATACAAGTCTCTTGCTCTTTTTTCAGCAGACTTAATTATATGGACATACTGACAAAGCATATTACCCCAAGAGGGGTCTGGTTGTTGTATTCCCAAACCGATAAGACTCAGTATCGCTTCTGCACCAATAAAGCTGGGAACTGCAAGAGTAGCAGAGATAACTACATAACTAGCTGTTTGCGGCAAAACGTGGCGGAGGATGATATAAATTGGGTCTCCGCCCATTGCACGCGAGGCTTGGACAAATTCTCGCTCTTTAATTGATAATACCTGTCCCCGAATAACCCGTGCTAAACCAGCCCAGCTAATAACCGAAGTAATCACCACAATCAGCAAAAAGCGCTGGGTACTGCTTAAACCAGGTGGTAAAACTGCCCCTAAAGTCACCAAAAGATAAATACTAGGGAAAGTCATTAGCACTTCTGCCAAGCGCATAATCACGCTATCAGTCACACCGCCGAAATAGCCGGAAATTCCCCCGATAATCAAACCGAGGGGGTAGGTAATGATAATACCAAAAATCCCGATAAACATACTGATGCGGCCGCCATGCAGCAGGCGACTGAATTGGTCGCGGCTTTGGTCATCAGTACCCAAGATGTTGAATTTTGCGCCAGTTGTTGTGCCAAATAAATGCCAATTTAAGGGGATACCAGCAAAGATTGTGACTTCATCCCACTTCGGGGGTAATGGCAAACTCATCTGCAACAATCGGTATTCTGGCCCGGAGACAAATAGACGCAAAGGTGAGGGCTTTGTCAAGTCTACAATGAGTTCGCGATCGCCTGTTTCTAAATTCGTGTCTCCCTGAGTCGTCGGATAAATATACGGCCCGATAAACTGCCCTGACTTAGAAATCCAATGTATTTTAGTTGGTGGCAGCAGTGAACCATTGGGCTGTGAAGCATAGGGGTCATAAGGAGCCACAAAATCAGCTGCAATTACTGCTATGTAGAAAATTAACAGTAAAATTGCCCCAAATCGTGCCAAAGGATTTTTCTTCAGTCGTCGCCACCAATCCATAAGAGTTAGGAGTTAGGAGTTAGGAGTTATGAGTTATTAGACTTTTATCTTAATTCATAGAACCTCGCGGTATGTGAGAAACTCAGAGGCTTCAGAGAAAGAGAGGGAAACGACACGAGCGGTTTTAACCGCCGTGTTCTTGTGTTAAAATTAAATGGTGAGTAAGAATTATTGTCTACGTGTTGAAGCATCCTAGTACGGAGAAATCCCGGCTCCTGTGAAACAACGGTTAGATTTTCTAACGGCAGTATGACGAGAAAGAGCAAACAATGGCAGGTTGAGTGAGCGTACCGTGCCACAGGCTTAGTGACAGATTCCGAAGCATTTTTTGAACAAAAGTAAGCGCGATTTCGACACCTTAATTGGTAGTTGTTTTGAGCGTTTAGGCGACGCTTGACGGTCGCAGCGAGAGTTTTACTCTGTCCGCAGAATCTCAGCGGCTTCAGCCCTGAGAGTGTCAAAATCCATCATTAATAATTCTCAACTCCCTACTCCCCACTCCTGTACAGACGCGATTAATCGCGTCTCTACTAATTCCCAACTCCTGTACAGACGCGATTAATCGCGTCTCTACTAATTCCCAACTCCTAACTTTTCTAAATAGCGCTGCTGTTCTTCCTGTTGTTTTTCATGTTCCACAACAAACACGTTTGAGTAGAGATTAGCCAGAATTTGTTTTCCCTGTTGTGTCAGTGATAGATAATGCAGCCCCTCTTGGATATAGGGATAGACGCCATTCCAGTAAAACTTAGCGTAGTTATTACGTAAATCAGCAGGGGTTTTATAGCCCAAAACTTTATTTACACCAGTTTCTTCAAACTCGTAAAATAAAGAAGTAATTTTCTTCAGGTAACGCGGGTCGCTTAGTTGACCAATCAAATCAGCAGCACGTACTAATCCAGCAAAACACCTTGTATCTTGATGATCTTCTGCCGCAGGTACGGGAAATCGAGTCAATTCAATATTCCTCTTAATTGCCTCAGCATCTATTAACTTGTGACCTCCAAAACGCTCATCAATAAAAAGCTTGGCTCTATCAACATGATACGGCGTGAGACTCGCATCAGAAGCGCCAGGAGCTACAGAAATCATTTTGCCATTTTTACCTGTGGCATATAAATTTGCTGTCTCTCGGTCTTGTCGGCAAACTCCCTTAACGTAGCCAATATCATGAGACAGCAAGGAAATTATACAATGCAGCCAGTCTTCACTGGAAACACCACCTTCTCTAATGTGTTTGCCACGTAATATTTCTTGCCCCACCAGGGTGACAAGTACTGTGTGTTCAACATTGTGATAAAGGGCATCGCTATTGGCAATGTTTTCTAAAGCCATGTTACCAGCCCAGGCGATAATGTCCTGATAATCATTTTTGAAGCAGCCGTAAGTGCGACGGTAGCCTTCTCGGATTTCATTTACAAAGGCATCAATTAAAATTTCAGTGGCATTGAACATATCTGGTTACTCTGGTAAATACCAATTATTTATTGATTTGATTTCAAAATTCCATAATCAGGCTTACCCTTGCTGGAATTTAACCTCTCTACTTCTAGGACAGAGGCTTAAAAACCCGATTATTTCATTGCTCCTCCCCTCCAAAGGCAGCCTGGGTAAGAGAGGTTTGTCGAATTCATGTGAATTTAGGACAATACATTTCGCTCCTTTGTAACTCACGTATAGCTGTGGACGCTAGCTTGTCTTATGCCTAAATTGCATGGTAGAGAATGGTTTCCTGATGACACAAAGGCTTCAGAGGAATTATCGATGCCGGACAAAAATATTTATTTGATATAACTTTATACATAAAAGGCTGGATTTGAAATTAGATCAATCTAGATTCGCTTCACTAGTTTTTCATATCTAACCATTGGTTGACGGTGATCTAAATACATATAGTGTGTGACCTTGAGTAGCTAGATGATATAAGATAATTTTTATATCATAATTTACATAAATTTTTTGGTTCTTCAGTTCATTTTATGGAACAGAATAATAAATAAAACCTAAAGATAGGCTAGATTTATTGCTGTGACTGGGTTTTAAGTTTTTGAGCCTTTCTATAAAACTGCGATTTTAATGCTCTACCATAAAACCAACGCAAGAACCAATTTTTTTAAGCCTTTTTGGCTAGTAATTACTCTTAGCAAGCTCATTTTATTATATACGTTGGCATCTAAAAGACATTTACTATGAAATGCCTCATAGTTGATATGAAGTAAAGAAACTTCAAGTTTTCTTAAGAAAATACCAAGATTGGTATGCATAGACAGCAAGTGGAGGTAGGACTGTGAGCGATGAAAGTGTTTCAGAAGTCGAGGTGAATAAACCTGTAACATCTGAAGATGCTAGGTTTTTGAGCAAATCAGATCAAAAACCAACCAGGGCATGGTTGAAGCCATTATTCTTAGGTGCTGGTTTAGGAATCGCGATCGCCTTTGGTGGTATGGCTGTATTAAGTCGTCTTCCATCCCGTCAACAAAGCGCGGTAGCGGATAAAAAAGTTAACCCAGCAATAACAGTTACCATCGCCACAGTAGAAACCGCCCGTGTTTTCCGTACCCTTAAAACTACTGGGACTGTAGCAGCAGGCGATTTAATTCCAGTGTTACCGCAGACAAACGGCTTACAAATCAAAAGCATCCCCGAAGATGTAAAAGAAGGGGCTTTTGTCAAAAAAGGCCAAGTGTTGGCGGTGTTAGATGGTTCCATATTGCAAAGCCAAATTAGCCAAGCCAAAGCAGATGTAGAATCAAAACAAGCAGATTTAGCAGCCAGGCAGGCAGATTTGGCATCAAATAAAGCCATAGTCCAGCAAAAACAAGCAGATTTAGCTCAAGCTAAGGCGAAGTTAGAAGAAGCAGCGAAGAATTATCAGCGCTATCAACAACTGGCTGACTCTGGGACAATTAGTAAGCAAGAACTCGATACTCGTTCCTACACTGTGAAAACTGCTACAGAAGTTGTGAATCTATCCCAAGAAAATGTGCGTAGTGCCCAGGCCAATATCGGCAGCGCCCAAGCTATCATCAACAAAGCCAAAGCCGATGTCAAGAGCAGTGCTGCTAAGGTGCAACAACTACAAACTCAGTTGGGACAAACTGTGGTGCGATCGCCGGTTGCTGGAGTCATCGCTGAAAAACTTGCCAGAGTAGGCAATGTGACTGGTGTACCGCCGCAAACCCAGGTGGGAACTGTGATTGTGGCACACAAAAGCTATTTTCGATTATCCGAGATGAAAAGTTAGAACTTCAGGCGAAAGTACCCGAAATTCAACTAAATCAAGTAAAAATTGGCGCATCTGTGCAAATTACTTCTGATGTCGATCAGCGCGTGCGATCGCAGGGACGAGTCAGGGAGATACAGCCACAGGTGAACGATCAAAGACGGGAGGCTACAGTCAAAATTGATTTACCGCCAACAACTTTACTTAAACCAGGGATGTTTGCTAGTGCTGCAATTACTACTAACTCAGGGATGAGGATGGTAGTACCGCAAAAAGCAGTGCAATCTCAAGCAGATGGAAGTGTAATTGTATTTACCTTATCGAGTGGAGATATAGTCCGCAGCCAGAAAGTAGAGTTAGGAGATCCCGCCAATGACGACAAAGTGGAAATCAAGAGTGGGTTGCAATTAGGCGATCGCGTTGTAGTTGATGGTGCAGGATATCTCAAAGATGGTGATAAAGTTCGAGTTGCAAATTGAAGGGAATGGGGAGTGGGGAGTGGGGAGTGGGGAGTGGGGGAGATGAGGGAGATGAGGGAGATGGGGGAGGATGAGGGAGATGAGGGACAATAATAACTCCTAACTCTTGACTAATGACCAATGACTAATGACTAATGACTAATGACTAATGACTAATGACTAATGACCTTTAATATCTCAGCTTGGTCGATTAAAAAACCTGTTCCTACAATAGTTTTATTTTTAATTTTGACAGTTTTGGGTTGGTTCTCCTTCATATCCTTGGGGATTGATACTAACCCAAATATTGATGTGCCAGCAGTTTCGATAGAAGTCACTCAACCGGGTGCAGGCCCGGCCGAACTAGAATCCCAAGTGACGAAAAAAATTGAAGATGCCGTCGCGGGGTTGGGCAATATCGATTATATAATTTCCACTGTCAGCGATGGGAATTCAGAGACGACAATTAATTTTGTTTTGGGTACAGATAGCGATCGCGCCACTAATGATGTTCGCAATGCGATCGCTCAAATTCGCCAAGATTTACCCCAAGATATCAACGATCCAATTGTGGAACGTCTGGAATTTTCTGGCGGCCCAATAATCACCTACGCAGTTAAATCAGATCGGCGTTCTGTAGAAGAATGAAGATAAATTTGGCGATGTGCGTCAAGCCGCCCGCTTGAATAATCAACCCGTGGTAGCTTTCCAAGTGTTGCGTAGTACTGGCAGCGTTCTGGTGACAGTGGAAGAAGGAGTAAAAGTAGCAGTTAAAGAACTGGAAAAAACCCTTCCCCCAGATGTCAAGCTGGATCTAATTTTTACTAGAGCCGATATTGTTCGCCAATCCTACCAAAGCACCATTGATGAATTGATTCAAGCTTCGGTGCTGGCGGTCATCGTTATTTTAGTGTTTTTGCGGGACTGGCGAGCAACATTAATTACGGCTGTTGCCTTACCCCTATCAATAATTCCCACTTTTGCAGTACAGCAAGCCCTTGGTTACACCCTCAACAACATGACTTTGTTGGCATTAGCGCTGGCGGTGGGCAACTTGGTAGATGATGCCGTCGTAGAAATCGAAAATATGGAACGGCACATGGCTATGGGCAAGTCAGCTTGGGAAGCGGCTTTTGACTCTTCCGAGGAAGTAGGGTTAGCGGTAGTAGCAAGTGCAGCGACGATTGTTGCCGTGTTTCTGCCCGTTGCCTTTATGGGTGGGATTGCCCGTTGTGGGTTAGGAATTACCAAAATCTCTGGTTTAACCAAACTCGCAGTCGAAGACACTTCTACCAATCCGGCTATGGATCGCATCTGCTTTTCTAGGGTATCAGCAGCTTGATTCAATGCTTCGGGATTTTCACTTCTGAGGACAATTGATAAACCTTTGCGATCGCCACCTGGTGACTGACTTTGAAAACTAATTCTAGCTCCTGGTATTTGCTCAAAGGAAGGGCGTACTTGTTGCTCAAACTGTTTTTGAGAAATATTTCGTTCCTCTCTAGGTTTGAGATTAATGGTAAGGGTTGCAGAATTGATCTCTTCGGTTGCTAATACACGTTCAACTACTGGGTTTTGCCGGATGATATCAGTCGCTTGTGTAACTACCTTATTAACGTCTTCTAATGTCGAACCAGGAGGTAATTCTATAGATACGTTGGAAATTCCAAAGTCGCCATCATCCACAAAACCCTTGGGAATCAAGGGAACCAGCGTTAGACTCGCAATGAAAAAAGCTAAAGCGATCGCCATTGTTGTCAATCTATGGCGTAACGCTCACTCTAAAAGTGATCTATAAGGTTGAAAACCCCGACGCTTCTCAGTTTTGACTTTTCTGTTTCCGTTCTTGCTACCTGGAAGTGTAAATTTAAAATTAAACAATTTTATTACACCCCCTGCCCCCCTACTCCCCTGCTCCCCTCCTTTTGTACAGACGCGATTAATCGCGTCTCTACCAACGCCATTAATCGCGTCTCTCCCCTTTTCCTTCAAAAGATATGCCCCCATCATCGGCGTAACCATCCGCGCTACAAGAGTGGAGAAAATTGTGGAAACTGCAACGGTAACACCAAATGGTTGAAAAAACTGCCCCGGAATCCCACCCTAGCCCTGTCAAGGTGACTGTTTTGCAGTCGCCAAAAGTTTGGCAGTCGAGACATGTGGATGTTGAGGGTCATACAATGGAAAAGTCTTTCTTCTTCTTTGGAGCACGGGTGTGTTTGAGAAAAGACTTCAAACGAACCCGCCAAGCCAAATCTTGGAGGCATTTGGCAAACTGTTCGAGTTCAAAATCAGCAAATACACTCCAATGCTCTGGAGCGATCGCAATCATCATTCCTCGATAAGTGCTTTGTACTTCGTCAACCATGTAGTAATCAGAAAGTCCTGCATCAATTTTTCCCACACCATGTATGCGTAGCTATTACCCCACGAACGGTTGCCAAAATGTTGTGAGTAACTAATGCAAGGCAAAACCAGAATAATGCAGCCTTTGGATAGCCCAAAGTTTGAATTTGGCACTCGTAATTTTCCGTCACAGTTTGAAACAGATTTTCAACACTGCGCCGTTCTCGGTATAATTGTGCGACAACTGCTGCGGTAACAGTAGGAGTTGGAAGCATTGTAAAAATGACGATTTCATTCTCACCGTTGCGATCTGGTTTTTTTAGTTTCAAAACAACTCGCCTGATCCGCAGCGATTTTCCGGCATCGCTCAAACTAACAGTTTGTTCAAGTCAAGAACTACTAGTGACTTTCCTGGCAGTGCCCCAGCAGCGATTGTTCGCAGTATTTTCAGACGATGGTCGGTTTTTTCAAGGCAGTTCCCATCAAGAATTCTGATTTTGTATCCACTTAATATTTGTGGTGATTTACCACCAACAAACTTTAATTTTACTTGCCATGCCTATGGCTGTTTCCCTTACAATT
>NZ_JAIVFR010000145.1 GCF_020829685.1 Nostoc sp. CHAB 5715
CTGGGGTTGGCTACTAGTTGAAAATGCTCATCTTGTCGCAATAATTTGGTATTTAAAACTATATGGTGCGTCCAATCCAATCCTACAGACTCAAAGGCTGCGGCAACTAAATCTCTTACACTGTGCATTGCCCATTGCTGGAATTTTTCTAAGTTGGCATTTAGTTTATCTAGATAAATAACTTGAGTTTCTGTATCTACCTCCCCATAAGCCCCTGCTAAGGCAATACTCTGGTGAAAATAAAAAACAGGATTAATAAAAATTCCTCGCGCTCCCCCTACATATTTTTCTGCATTCTCTCCATACTCAACAGCTTTGATAAATTCTCCATACCAGTTACAGAGCGCAAGTTTATAGATGTAAACTACAAATGCACTCAACATATCCGAAGATGCCAACGCAAATTCTAGCACTTGCCGTTCATCTGCCCAAGTTCCAACAAGTTGATCAATCTTGCCTGCTGGCTTAGTCAGGTTAGCGATCGCTTCCATAGCCAGCAGATGGTAGTTCAACATATTTCTGTCAATTTTGCGGAGGCTAGGAATAAAATCTTCGGCTATTTCTGCGGTTTTTTCTAAAGATTCATTTCCAAATAATGATTGCCACAAAAAATTAACTGAACAATAACCAGACCATTGATAAGAACCTGTTTCTAAACCACTATTAAATCCCTTTAATAAATAAGGTTTACCTTGGCTAATATGGTCTTTATAATGACAGATTAAACCTCCCCACATATTCAAAATATTTGCTTCTAATTCCTTCGTTTTTAAAATTTCATGCAACCGCAAAGATAGTTCACCAAACTCATAACCCGAATCTACCTCACCATATTGAAATACTAAGTTGAAGGAATACAGCATGTAACCAAATACCGAAATTGGTGAGTTGCCATACTGAACTGAAAGTTGAGTTATATTCATCGATGTGATATGCAACGCTTTAGATCCTAAAAAGTAGGCAATAGGCCACACTTCTTTTAAAATGCGTTGAGCCATTAACTTCTCTTCGTCTTGCATTGGCGGTAGTTCCGCCAGACTAAAAGTTGAGCGATCGCCAATAACTTTTTTAGTTTGATTAAGTTTTTCTAACAGATATGCATCATCGGGATAAGCTGTAAACTCCAAGCCTAAAAGTTCCAAGGTGTTTAACCCAATTTTATATGCGGAGTTTAAATCATTTTCCATCCGATAACACATAATCCGATATTCATTGACTCGACACATATCAAGAGTAGTTGTAACCTGGCTGAAAGTCTGCTCAAAAATCAGCAAAGCTTCCTCATATTTTCCATTTAAAAATTCTGCTTCTCCAACTTGTAAATATAAATTTAATGTAAGTAAATATTTATCTTTCCAGCTATTCTCAGGTAGATAACTCATCCCTGTTTCTAGCAAATTGAGTGCAGTTACAAACGCCGAAGATGATTTTGCTCGCTGACCTGCTTTCAGATTTAATTCTGCCAGTTCATATCTTTCTGCTGGTTCCACAATCAATGAACTGCCAGCATTGAGATGGTTGACAATATCAAAAAGATGTTCTTCTAACTGGGCTTTTTCAGTATTATGTAATAGTAATTTTCCAACCTTTAGGTGTACTTGTTGTTGCTGGTCGGTTGGAATTAAGGAATAGGCAGCTTGCTGAACGCGATCGTGCAAAAACTTATAGTCAACTTGTATAGCAGTATTGCAGTATGTTGCCAATTCCGACTGATTCAACAACTGAGGAATTTTGTAAGTATCGCTCAAAGGAAGAATTAATCCCGCCCGCAAAGCTTCCCATAAATCAACTGCTGTTGCTGATGTAGTTTTTTCGTTTACTACTGCTAGAATTTCTAAATTAAAACGGTTCCCAACACAAGCAGCTAATTGTAAAACTTGCTGCGTTGGTTCTGAGAGTCTTTGAATTTTATTCACCATTAAATCGACAACATTATCAGTAATGGCTTGTTCCTGAATTTTGTCGAGATCCCACTGCCATAAACCCGAACGATAATCAAATGTCAAGAGATTATCTTGATGTAGGACTTTTAGTAACTGAGTCAAGAAAAAGGGATTACCTTGGGTTTTTTGAAACAGCAAATCGGCTAAAGGTTCTGCCTGAGATGATTCACAATTGAACGTTTCAGTAACCAGTTGAGTAATATGAGGTGTTGCTAATGGCTTCAAGAGCAACTCTTCAACCGTAGCCCCAGATGCTCGAATTGCCTCTAGCATTAATATCAGTGGATGGGTGGGACTAACTTCGTTATCTCGGTAAGCCCCAATCAGCAATAGATAACGACTTTCTGGGTCGTTCATCAAATTTTCGACCAACTTCAAAGAGGCAGCATCTGCCCATTGAAGGTCATCTAAAAACAGTACTAAAGGATGTTCAGCAGCAGCAAAGGCATGGATAAATTGCTTAAACACCCGATTAAAACGGTTTTGAGACTCAGCAACTCCCAATTGCGGTACAGGCGCTTGCTGCCCAATAATCAGTTCTACTTCCGGGATGACATCAATAATAACTTGACCATTAACTCCCAATGCTTGTAGTAATTTATTTTTCCAAACCTCAACTCTGGCTTGGCTTTCAGCTAACAGTTGTCGCATCAATTCTCGAAATGCTTGAATCAAAGAAGCATAAGGAATATCTCGCTTGAGTTGGTCAAATTTGCCACCGATAAAGTAACCTCGTTGCCGGACAATCGGTTTGTGAACTTCGTTAACTAGTGAGGATTTGCCGATACCTGAATATCCTCCTACCAACACAACTTCGCTAGAACCAAGGCTAACTTTTTCAAAGGCAGCCATTAAAGCTGCCACTTGTACTTCCCGACCGTAAAGTTTTTGAGCTATTTGGAATTGATGCGAAAAATCTTGCTGGGCTAATGTGAAAATCTCAATGCTGCCTTTTGTTTGCAGTTGTATCGCTGCTTGCTCTAGGTCAGCCTTTAACCCGTAAGCACTCTGATAGCGGTCTTCAGCAGTTTTGCACAGAAGTTTCATAGCGATCGCAGAGATTGCCAGTGGTACATTAGGATTAATCTGGTGCGGAGCTACTGGAATTTTCGCAATGTGACAATGCACCAATTCCATTGGGTCTTGAGCATTCTGGAAGGGGAGCCGACCCGTGAGCATTTCGTAAAAAATGACACCTAATGAGTAAAAATCTGTACGATAATCTAAGGTTCGATTGATACGTCCAGTTTGTTCTGGCGACATATAAGCCAGTGTTCCTTCTAGGAGATTGAGACTATTGATTTCTGGGCTTTCTTTTGACAGCAGCGAAGCGATGCTGAAGTCAATCAATTTTATTTTTTCGGTATTGGGGTTATAAAGAATGTTTTCCGGCTGAAGATCCTTATGGATAATGTGGTGGGTATGTAACTCTCCTAAAGTTTCAGTAATTTGACCGGCGATGTTGAGAAATTTCCTAAGTTCAAAGCCTGTATTAGATATCTGAGCTTTTAAAGATTCTCCACCAAAGTCTTCTAAAACCAGTGCTAGACCATTACTGTAACCGTTGTCGTAATTGATTAATTCATGGGCTTTAATGACACCTGCAATGTTCAAGTTTTGGATAATTTCGTATTCGTGCTTGATCTGAGCAATCTCTTTGACAGTAGGATACTCTGCTTTGAGGAGTTTGATGACAACTGAGTGTCCGTTAGCCTTGGAGTATGCTCGATAAATTACTGTGGCAGTAGCTTCATAAATTAAACTTGCAATACTATAATCCGGGATACGAGCAATTAATTTAAGCATTATTACTTGGCTGAATGTTGTTTTATAATAGATTTTGGTGGTTACTATAATAATTCCCCAAATTTAAGTTAAATTAACTCTTCAAATCCTAAGTGAAGAAGGCAGAAGGCAGTTCTTGCTGGAGGTAGGAATTTAGATCAGGCTTCTGTTTGCTACTAATGACTAATAACCAAGGACAAATGACTCGAAATCCCACGGTTTTTAATGAAAAGCCGTGGGATGAGTTAACTTTCGGTAATTTTGCTCTAAGATTTGCGTGTGTTTATCGTGCAACGAGACTGGAAAATTCTAACTCATTGGGACATTCCGAACCAAAATGAATCGAGAAGGTGTGAACTGGTGCTTTGTGGAATTTTGCTACTAAAGCTATTTTCAGGTAAATAGACCACGCGGTAGGGGTTTAGCAATGCTCATAGGTGTCAACTTAACGTCAAAGCTATGTCCCGCAAGGAACTGAAGTTCTTGCTAATAGCGGAAGTCATCTGAAGATGACTAAATATAGCCAAAAATCTTTAGTCTACTTCAGTAGACTTTAGCTATTAGCCTAGAACTTTAGTTCTAGGCGGGTGAGGAAGCCAACAGTTAAGCTACTTTTAGCTTAAGTTGACACCAATGAGCATTGCGCTTTACCCCTACGATAGATGTGGTTCAAATACATGAAAACTGCTGTAAAGCAGTGATACCGCTAGAGTCTAAACCCCCAGAAAGAAAAACGCCGACGGGTTCATTGGCTGGTGGTAAATATTCTTGAACAACTTGGTCTAGGAGTTCTCGCAAGCGATCGCCATGCCATGCTAAGGGTTGATCTATTGCTATAATCTGTTCTTGAAGCTGCCAATAAACTTCAACTTTGTGGTCGGGAAATTCTAAAACAGTTCCAGGTCGCAGTTCCCGTAGCTGTTCCCAAAGGGTTCGTTCTCCTGCAACAAAGGCACAACAAAGATAATCTTGTAACGCCACCAAATCTAAATCGGATGAATGATGGGGTGATAAAGTTCTCAGTTGAGGCGCAATCCAACGAACCGAACTAGTGGTAGTGTAGTAGAGGGTACGAACACCGATGCGATCGCCCACTAACTGCAATACCTGTTTTTCTGGATATCAACGGATATGTGGACAAGGATATTTGAACCTGGTAAAAATTACGGACATATTTTCAGGCATCCTCTTTACAATAGTAATATCTTCGCCAGTTTTAAGGGCTTGAGCTAGTATCTCTGAAGCTTTCTGCTGTTGTCCCAGTTGTGCATAATGATTAGCAACTTCAGCCAATACTCCAACTCGTTCAGGTTGATTTAGGATATTAAACTGAGCAATGCTTAAGGCTTTGTGTAACAATTGTGAGGCTTGATCTTTTGTTTCTGTTCTAGTAGCCTTGTTAACAAGTTTTATTAAGGGTTTAGCTATACAATCTCCGCAAAAATCATCATCTATAGACTCAATAATTTTAAATGCTTGTTCATATTGCCCTGCTGACGCAGCTTTCATGGCAATTTGAGATAGTCCATTCATTTTGTCGGGGCGAACTTCATGAGGGTAATGGTTTCCAATAGATTTGATGTTCTTAATAGCTAGGTCATATTGAGATTGCTCTGCATCTTCAACCGCTACTGCAACTAATGCCCGAACTCTTTCAGGCGCCCCCAGCATTTTAGCAGCTTCCAAAGCTTGTTGATGAAATCCTATCTCCTCGTATTTAACAGCAATTTGACTGAATTGCTCAGTTTTCCAAGCATATTCATTAGTTTTAATCTGTTGAAAGGCTTGATTTAATATTTGTAAGGCTTTATTTTTTTGACCTATTTTTGCGTAACCAATGGCGATTTTGAACAATATTGGTGTTTGTAAGGGTTTATTTTTTTGACCTAGTTTTGCGTAACCAATGGCGATTTCGGACAATATTGGTTTTGGTATATTATTAATCTGAATAAGCTGAACAGCCCCAAAACTACTGTCTAATATCTCTACAGCTTTATCTTGTTGTCCTATGTTTGCATAGCTAACAGCAATCTTGACTATGTTTTCAACTTGGTCGGAGATGTACTTATCAGATTGGGTAAGCTGAAGACATCGGTTTAATATTTGTTCAGATTTTGCTTTCTGTCCTAATTCTGCGTACTGACTAGCTACCTTAGCTAAAGCACTAACATTCTTAATTCTATTGGAAAGTACAAAGGGAGTTTTTTTTATTTTGCTTAAACAAATAATCAATCAGTTCTTTGGCAAAAGATTCATCTGAGTTAACATTTAAAAAAGGTAGACTAGATGGCTCTATGCCAATGTCTGTACATAACGCTCTTCTTTCTGAATCTCGTATACGTAAGCTTCTTAACAATATTTCTTTAAGTTTTCTTTTAATCTCTTCGTTTTCTGTGGTTAGAGATATATTCATTCGTAAAGATTCCGTTTAACTAATTGTACTAATCACAGTTTAAATGTGCTTTAACAAATGCCAAATCCTCTGCCTGCTTTCCTTCGGAAAATATAGACTCAAGTTGTTCGCAAAGTTTACAAAGAGCTTGTTTTCTACCTGTATTATGTAAATGGTTAACTAGCTCTGTAGCAAAGCTATCCTCAGATGATGTTAAAAAAGGAAGCCTACCTGGTTGAATTCCAATTGTTTGACACAGTCCTCTTCGTTCTGAAAATACCGCCAGTCCGCTAAGTTGCAAGAGTTCTATAAGTGTTTGTATTGGTTCCTTGATTTTCTCTGGGGTTATTGGTTGAATAGTGGGTATAGAGGTATCTGAAAAAATCTGACAACGCCAAGCATCGATCTCTTTTTCATGAGTTTTACCTTTGACTAATTCCTTAGTGAAATCCTGTTTTACATTATCAGGAAGAATATCAAACGTTCTTTTATCAATATAAAACCAGCCTGGAGTGACTGTAACAAGCCGTGAAAGTGTGGCTAAAACGAAATGTCCAACTATTTGATTAAGACCTAATTCAGATGGATCGTAATCAACCTCTCCAGTTGTTGCAGCAATGCGAAATATTCGCTTTTTCACATAAGGTTTGATATTATGTTCGTCAACGACTTTGACAAAGTTTTTAACAAATTGGTAAGCATTGTTACCATCTTGAAATAAAATCCAATAACCATCTCCGCCCAACTCTTGAATCTGGTCATATTTAGAACGATTGTCAACTAAATCAAAAGCCTTTTTGACAAATTCTTTTATACGCTTCACAAATAGTCGTGTTCCTTCTACCCCTAGTTCTTGTTCAATAAGAGAAGTAGATTCTGAAGACTTGACCAAATCGAGTTGGACTACAGTTAATGTAATTTGAGCAGATTCCATAAAAACCTTAGTTCTTTGAGAATAATTACGTCAATAAATTTAAGATAATGTTATTGTAAATTACGATGAACTGATAATAAAATATAATTATAATTTTTGATGAATCACTAGACTTATAATAATTGAAACTGGAATTACCAAAATAGAAGTAATTAAAATATATACAGCGTATGTAAAAACCTGAAATTTCAAGAATGTAATTTCAGCGTTAATAGTAATTTGTCCAGCAATATCCTCATATTCTTTTTTATAAGGTGTATTGATTATACCCTCGAAGTAGTATTTGTTCAGTGCATCTAAAAGTTCGGTTGAACTATATTTATGTAAATGTCCAAAATAGTAAAAATTATCTGTTTCCTTCCTAATAAAGCTTGAGTTCTTAGGTGGTCTAGTTCGCAACCATACAAGACGCTCTAAATTTGTTTTAGGAAGAAAAGAAAGCGAGCAGATTAAAGAACAAATACAAAGTAAAATTGTTGTTAGCAATAAACCAAAACTCAATGATTTTGGAAGATTCTGTGCTGTAGCTAAAAGAGTTATGGTTGCAGTAATACCAGCACCAGAAAAAGCAAGCAGAATACCATTTTTCGCCTCGGCAAATTTTAGCCACTCATTAACATTCTGAAAAATTACTATGAGCTTGGAATAAACTTCATCCATAAAATGTTACTTATCAAATTTTGCCATGAATTTCCCGCAATAATTCTCACCTCAACCCTACTATCAGCAAACTCTAATTAAAAGCAATTCTTACTTCTTTAACTCACCGACCGATTGAGCTTCACTAGCCAACCACTGCTCAATTAGTTCTACTACCACTTGACTCATCTTCAGCCCACGGATAGCACAAGCTGCGTGAAACTGCTTCTTTAAGTTGCCTGTAATACTTATATGCATAGCGGTTATTCTAAGTAGTGTCTATACAAAACTACAAATGTACAGAACCGGATTCTAGATTGATATTAGCAATATTTAGCAAATTGATGATAGTAGCTAAAATTAAGAAAATCTAAACTCTTTGACTAAATATTTACGGTCTGTTTACTGCTCCTTGAGCTTAGAGGTTGTTTGAAAAGGGTCAGCTTGAGCCTCAAGTGGAACTCAGGGGGGCGATCTCAAATCCCAAAACTCCGATTCTCTCGTAGCAGTTTCTCGGTAGCCAGGGTAGTGAAACACACGCTGGAAGACTTTTCAAACATCCTCTTAGAGACTGTTGCTCAAACCGATGCATAGAAATAAAGAAATATTGATTTGATTTGGACAATTCATCAAAAGGTGGTATTCTTATCTTTGTTAACTACGGTAAGTCGATAGAATTACCGTAGTTAATTGCTTTTATCATAGATCTAGCTGCTTAAACTCCTAAAAATTGATATCAAGGAGTCAATTGTGGTGAATTATTTCACAGAACACCGCTTTCCGCACAAACAAAAATATTCTGCCAGTAAAATCTTTGCAGTTGCAACTTCTTTTCTTGGTTTGATAGCTTCTGGTTGCAGTCAACAAACAGCTATCAATACCACAGCTAACTCAGATTCCTCTTCAAAAACTCTCAATATCAAAACTACAGAGAAAAACAATGTGATTCGCTTGGGCTATCAAAAAGGCGGGATTATTCCCATTGCGCGTCAACGAGGTGAGTTAGAGCGTCAGTTAGTAACGCAAAATATCAAAGTTGAATGGAGTGGGCCATTTGACCGTTGCGCTACGCTTTTAAGTTCTCTCAATGGTAATCGGGCAGATATTGGTGGATGTGGTGATATTCCTTCGATTTCTGGAATCGCTGCTGGACAACCTCTTTGTATTGGCTCTGTACAGCGTCCTAGCCCAGATTCTTTGAGTAATGCCATCTTAGTTCGTGGTGATTCTCCCATTCGTAAACTTCGGCTTTTCGTAAAGGACAGCTTGATGCTTGGGCTACCTACGGTTACTCTATCCCTCAAGCCCAAAAAGAAGGGGCGCGAGTCCTGGAATCTGCAAAAGATATTTTGAGCGGTAACTTTGTGATTATTGCTTCACCGAATGCGATCGCCGATCCCCAAAAGAAAGTTGCGATCGCTGATTTTCTTTGTCGTTTGCAGAAATCCCAAACTTGGCGGGAATCTAATCTCAAGCAATGGTCGAAGAATTATGCAACTACCATTGATGTTGATGAAGGCATCGTTTATCAGGATGCCAAGCAAGGACAACAACAGCGTCGTCAAGAATTACTTCCTGTTTCTGACGCAGCTATTGCTTCTGAGCAAAAGGTTGCTGATACCTTTTTTCAAGCGGGTGTAATTCCCAGAAAAGTTGATGTGAAACAACTTTGGGACAGCAGTTTTAACGAAGATATCGCCAAATGCCAATAATTGCAGCAAGAAGTAAAAAGCTAAATGTCAAAATCACCTTATTTTTAATAAGGGTAAAAATTATGTTTCATGGAATAGAAAGAGAATTATTAAATGGAGTACCTTGGTTATTTGGGCAACAGTCTCAATTACCACATCATCTCCAATTAACAGATCGGCAAGAACATGAGATCCGTGATATTTGGGAATTCCCACCACAAGAATCTGCTGAACGTGAGCGTGTTCTTAAGCAGGAGATAAAACGGTTTGGGATTTTCAGCAAACTAAAAAGTTTTTCTTTAAAGGCACTCGCCAATAAATAAAGATAAGCATTATCAGCTACTCAAATTAATAGAAAATTTCAACTAATTTGCAATGTGCAGTACAGCTTTACCGGGGTAGCTTCTTTCAAGTATTTGGGTGACATCAGCACCGCTTCGCTAACAGTCAGTAATAATTTATTCGTAAAGCTTAATATTAGAGAAACTAATTATTAGCTATTCATGATATTATGCTTTTCAGTATCACTAATCTCGATAAAATCTTATTTCATCCTCAAATACCGACATGACAACAACGACTGACCTCGATTTTGCCGCACGTGAGGCGTTGCGCCTACTCGGGCCCGATCCCGAAAACTGGGTGAGCGATCGCTCAGGCATTGACCACAATGTGACGATAGTAGGTGGTAGTGGCAGTGGCAGCACCTTCGCATTTGCCCTGCGGCGTGCCGGCATTGGTCGCGTGACAGTCATCGATGAGGCTCTTGACGAAGCTCATGCTG
>NZ_JAIVFR010000146.1 GCF_020829685.1 Nostoc sp. CHAB 5715
TATCATCCTGATCGTGAAGTTCTCTCATGCTCTGCTTACTCTCTTGGAGTGCTGTCTGCTCCTGTAGTTGAAAAATGGGGGAGTATAGGTGAAGCTGCAATCGTTGCTATTCCTCACTTGCTACATCTCTTAGATGATCCTATAGCTGATGTGCGTGCTACAGCAGTAGGAGCATTGGGGCAGATAGCATCAGTACCGTGTCTTTTGGAGCCAGTCTTTGATGCAGCACCTAAGATAATTGCATTGCTAGATGATCCGAATTATATTGTACGTTCTAGTGCAGTTTCTGCCGTAAGAAGTAGCAGATCACATGCTCAATCTGTTCTTCTAAAACTTATCCAACTTCTATATGATCCAGAGTGGTCTGTCCGCATGTCCAGTGTTCATACGATTGAGACGTTGGGTAATCTAGCTGCGGACGCTGTTCCACACTTGATACCCTTGCTTGAGGATAATGAACATTTTCTGATTCGTTTCGATGCTGCGACAGTGTTGATCAAGATGGGGGAATCTGGCAAGGTAGCTATTCCTTTTGTCAAGGCTGCTCTAGAAGCAAGTCTTCTAGGAAATGATTTCAGCCGTACTAAGGCTGCAATCTTGTTAAGCCAAATGGGGGAAGAAGAAATCGAGCTAGCAATTCCGCATCTGATTTCTTTACTCAGTACTCCGGTATTCTTTCGCACTTGGGCTGTTAATGCGTTAGGCAATCTAGGGGAGAGAGCTCGCATCGCTATTCCAGATTTGATGCTTCTTCTAGATCATGAAGATGAATACTTGCGAGATGCCGCGAATTCTGCATTATCGAAAGTATGGTATCAGTCTTGAGGCGTTGTAGCGTTAGTTAGGCATCGTTCATGTACCTATTTTTCGCGGTAGCGTTTGGGAATCCTGTGAACGGTTACGCTAATCTAAACACATTCCCCAAAAGATTAAATTGGGTTCCACAATTAAATGTGTCGCAATTTCAGGATATAAGGCTTGCAGATAGTTTAGTAATAAAGTGCGATCGCCCCCTTTAATCGCAATCCTACCATTAGGAAATAATTGCAACCACGCTTCAATAAAATATTTAATTCCAGCTAATATTGTATAAAGCACTCCACTTTGAATAGCTTCTGTAGTATTGAGAGCAAAACGTGGTGGTAGAGACGAAAAGTTTTGCATTTCTACTAATGGTAATTGTCCTGTTTGTTGACCGAGAGTTGCAAATTGTAATCCTAATCCCGGCAAAATTGCACCTCCAACTAGACACTGATTAGCATCCGCAGCAGTAAAAGTTAGCGCTGTCCCAGCATCAATTACCAACATGGGAAAACCCCAAGTTTTTCCAGCACCCCACAAAGCTAAAGCGCGATCAATTCCTAGTGTGGGATAAACACCTTTTAGCGGTACTTGGTCTAATGTAATAACATGAGTATTTGGGTAAGTTTTCCAAATAGCAGTTTGGCTGGGAACTACGGAGGCGACGAGGAGGGGAGGGGGAGATGAGGGAGATGAGGGAGATGAGGGAGATGGGGGAGATGAGGGGGATGGGGGGGATAAGGTAAAATTTTCTCCACCTGCTCTGTGATCGGGTGGAAAAATTTTCTCTAGTAAATCATCTAGAGTTTGAGATTTAGACAACTGTTGTATGACACACTCAGGTAAGTAATCGGTATCCCAAGCTGAGTAAAGCGTTTCGCCAATAAACAACGCCCAATGCAGTCGGGAATTCCCAATTTCCAATGCTAGCCAAATTTCCTCTATCTCCCCCATCTCCCTTATCCCCCTCATCTCCCTCATCTCCCCCATCTCCCTTATCCCCCTCATCCCCCTCATCTCCCCCATCTCCCTTATCCCCCTCATCTCCCTCATCTCCCCCATCCCCCTCATCCCCCTCATCTCCCCAATCCCTCTGCGGTTTCACACTTTTAACTTTTTTAAGTCAACCATAAATTTTTTAATAAAAATTAACATTCATCCCGTGTAACAATAAACCTAGAGGAACAAATACTCATTGTGTCAAGGAGGGGAGTTATGGTAGCGCTCACCGAAAAAACTGAAAAACGGCTCACCATAGAGCAGGTGGAAATCGCTCAAGAGACGACGGCTATTCGCTCTCTGGATTGGGATCGCGATCGCTTCGATATTGAGTTTGGTCTGCAAAACGGTACCACCTATAACTCGTTTCTCATCCGTGGGGAGCAGACTGCTTTAGTTGATACCTCCCACGAAAAGTTTCGTCAACTATACTTCGATACGCTCACCGGACTAATCAAGCCAACAGAGATTGATTATTTGATTATCAGCCACACCGAGCCAGACCATAGCGGTTTAGTTAAAGATTTGCTGCAAATGGCTCCAGAAATAACCGTTGTCGGTTCTAAAGTGGCGATTCAGTTTCTGGAGGATTTGGTACATCAGCCATTTAAACGGCGGATTGTGAAAAATGGCGATCGCTTGGATTTGGGCAATGGTCATGAATTTGAATTCGTGATTGCTCCAAATTTACATTGGCCGGATACCATTTTCAGCTTCGACCACAAAACCAAAATTCTCTATACGTGCGATGCCTTTGGGTTGCACTATTGCTCAGATAGCACCTTTGATGAAGACTTAGCGGCTATCGAAGAAGACTTTCATTACTACTACGATTGCTTGATGGGGCCGAATGCACGGTCAGTTTTATCTGCCCTAAAACGCATGGCGGAATTGAAAACCATCGGTATGATTGCCACAGGACACGGGCCATTATTATCTCACAATGTCGAAGAATTAGTTGGACGTTACCGCAGTTGGAGCCAAACGCAAGCCAAGCCAGAAACAGTGATTGGCATATTTTACGTTTCCGAATACGGATATAGCGATCGCCTAGCTCAAGCAATTGCCAACGGTATCGGTAAAACCGGTGTTGCCGTGGAAATTGTCGATTTGGGATCGGAAGTCGATTTACAAGAGCTACGGGAACTAGTTAGCCGTTGTGCTGGGCTAATCGTTGGTCTACCTCCAGCTTCTGGGGCTGGGAACATTCAAGCTGCACTCAGCACAGTTTTAGGATCTGCCAAAGAAAAGCAAGCTATCGGCGTATTTGAAACTGGCGGTGGCGATGATGAACCAATAGATCCTTTGCTGAGTAAATTCCGTAATTTGGGTTTGACAACAGTTTTTCCAGCGATTCGGATTAAAGAAACACCTACAGAAAATACTTACAAGCTGTGTGAAGAAGCGGGTACTGATTTAGGACAATGGGTAACACGCGATCGCAGCATTAAAGCCATGAAATCCCTTGGTGCTGACTTAGATAAAGCATTAGGTAGACTAAGCGGCGGATTATATATTATTACTGCCAAAAAAAGCGATGTATCCAGTGCGATGTTAGCCTCCTGGGTTGCTCAAGCCAGCTTCAAACCCTTGGGATTTTCCATTGCAGTAGCCAAAGATCGGGCAATTGAATCACTCATGCAAGTAGGCGATCGCTTTGTTCTCAATGTCTTAGAAGAAGGCAATTTCCAACCACTCATGAAGCACTTTTTGAAGCGGTTCGCCCCTGGTGCCGATCGCTTTGAAGGAGTAAGAACCCAAGCAGCCGAAAATGGTGCGCCTATCCTCAACGATGCCCTCGCCTACATGGAGTGCGAAGTCGTCAGTAGAATGGATTGCGGCGACCATTGGGCAGTATACAGCACCGTCTACGCCGGACGAGTTTCTAAGCCAGAAGCTTTAACTGCTGTGCATCACCGCAAAGTTGGTAATCATTATTAAGATAGGGAGTGGGGAGTAGGGAGTAGGGAGTGGTGTTTCCTACTTATTATTGCCCATTACCCTAAAAGTCATTATTAAGATAGGGAGTGGGGAGTAGGGAGTAGGGAGTGGTGTTTCCTAGTTCTTAGTTCCTCATTAACCCAAAAATCATGTCAGAAAGCATTATTAAAAAAGGGAATAGGGAGTGGTAATTCCGACTTCTTATTCCCTACTCCCCATTCCCTACTCCCTACTCCCTATGTCAACAAATAAACCCCGTGATGTTCAAGTTTATCCAATAGCTACAGATACAAGAATACTGCGATCGCGCAGTTGGTCTAGGCTCAGGTTTGAAATTGAATACGCTCTTGCTAAGGGTACAACTGCTAATTCTTATTTAATCGAAAGCAATAAAAGTGCCATCATTGACCCTCCAGGGGAAACGTTTACGGAAATTTATTTAAAAGCGTTGCAGCAGCGTATCCATCTCGAAGAGTTAGATTATGTAATTTTGGGACACGTCAACCCCAACCGCGCTGCAACTTTAAAAGCTTTGTTGAAAATTGCCCCGCAAATCACTTTTGTTTGTTCTAATCCAGGGGCGATAAATTTACGTGGGGCGCTGGAAAATCCAGATTTGCAAATTATTGTAATGCGGGGCGAAGAAACCCTAGATTTAGGCAACGGGCATAATTTACAATTTATTCCCACCCCCAATCCCCGCTATGCAGATCAACTTTGCACCTACGATCCGCAAACCGAAATTCTGTACTCAGATAAGTTATTTGGGGCGCATGTTTGCGGAGATCAGGTATTTGATGAAGGCTGGGAAGTATATAACGAAGATCGGCGCTATTATTTTGATTGCCTCATGGCTCCTCACGCGCGTCAAGTTGAAACAGCGCTGGATAAACTTGCCGATTTTCCCGTGCGAATGTATGCCACTGGGCACGGGCCTTTGGTACGCTATGGCTTAATCGAACTGACTAAAGCTTATCGAGAATGGAGTCAACAGCAAACATCTGCTGACTTGACAGTGGCGTTAATTTATGCATCAGCTTATGGGAATACGGCAACATTAGCCCAAGCGATCGCTCGTGGGATTACAAAAGCTGGCGTTGCTGTAGAATCGATTAACTGCGAATTTACTCAACCAGAAGAAATCCGGGCGGCTGTAGAAAAAGCCGGTGGTTTCATCATCGGTTCTCCTACCCTTGGCGGTCATGCACCCACACCCGTGCAAACAGCTTTAGGAATTGTGCTATCTACTGCTACTAACAATAAACTCGCTAGTGTATTTGGTTCCTTTGGTTGGAGTGGGGAAGCAGTTGATTTAATCGAAGGTAAATTGAAAGATGCTGGCTATCGGTTTGGTTTTGATACTATCCGCGTAAAATTCAAACCCAACGATGCCACCTTACAATTGTGTGAAGAAGCTGGAACCGACTTTGCCCAAGCTTTGAAGAAAGCTAGAAAAGTGCGATCGCCAAGTCTTCCTGCAACAACTGTAGAACAAGCAGTTGGTCGGATTGTGGGTTCTCTTTGTGTTCTTACAGCCAAAGAAGGCGATCGCTCCAGTGCTATGTTAGCCTCTTGGGTATCTCAAGCTAGCTTTAGTCCCCCTGGTTTAACCATAGCTGTAGCTAAAGACCGCGCAGTAGAAACACTGACGCATACAGGAAACAAATTTGTCCTCAATATTCTTAAAGAAGGCAATCACTTGGGATTGATGAAGCACTTTCTCAAACCATTCGGCCCAGGACAAGACCGATTTGCTGATGTCGCCACCGAAGAAGCTGAAAATGGTTCTCCCATACTTACAAATGCCCTAGCATATCTTGAATGTTCCGTACAAAACCGGATGGAATCTGGCGACCATTGGCTAGTTTATGCCACTGTCGAGAATGGCAAATTGTTAGATACTGATGGCGTGACAGCTGTGCATCATCGCAAGTCGGCAACTCATTATTAATTAGGTATTGGGGACTGGCTATTAGGAAATTCACCTAGTACAGGTCGGCGGAAATAAACCGTCCATTCAAAATGAACGAAACGCTTACGTTGTATTCATTTTGACTTTTGACTTTTGCCTTGTGGTACTAGTCTTTAGAATTTTCCACAATCCCCCCACCTGATTCTAATAATTGAAGAGCTTCAGCCTTCGACATAACAGCCGTAGCAATGAGATCAGATCCTCCGCCCAAACGTGCAAGGACTCTGATAACTTTACCATTCTTATCTTGTATAGTCACAATGTAGCTTTTCGTCATGGTCACGACTTTAGCCCCAGCTATAACTTCCACTCCCTTGCTTCTTGTCTGAACTATCAGGACTTGCCCCTCCTGCAAAACCTGTCTGTCAATAACCTCATCAGAAACTTCTGGGTTATGAAGTGCAGAATTTACTGGTTGAAAATCAGAAGATTGAGCTGTAGAAATCTCTATAAGTAGCGCTCCAATAAGAGCAACCATACTTGCCACCGGAAGTACGTAGATATTAGAGAGTTTAATTTGCATTGTCTTGTTAGAACCTTACTTTTACAAGTATAGTAAGGGTAAACGTCTCATGCTAATAGCACTAACATTGATATAGTTACAGTTTCATTGAGTGCAATTACAAGCCAACAAATCCCGGAATGTAGTCCAATAAAAACTGTTGTGGTAAATCTCAACCCCATTATTCACCTTACAGATGAGCAGTTTTATCAACTCTGCATAGCTAATCGGATATGATCTGGTCATGGAGTTCGAGTGGGATAAATCAAAAGCAGTGGCAAATTTGAAGAAGCACGGTGTCAGCTTTGAAGAAGCCAAAACTGTCTTCGGCAATTCTCTGGCAGTCATCTTTGATGATGAAGCGCACTCTAGAGATGAGCAGCGAGAAATCATTATTGGTCACTCTCAACAAAATCTCTTGCTGTTGATTTCCTTCACTGAGCGTTCTAATATTATTCGTATCATCAGCGCTCGTCTAGCTAATCGAAAGGAACGTGAAGATTATGAACGAAACGCCTTTTGAAAAATCCCAAAATTCTGATGATGAGCTTCAGGCTGAGTATCGCTTCGATTATCAGAAGGCAAAGCCCAATCGCTTTGCTGCCCGTAGTGGAACGCAACAATTAACAGTTGTGGTATTAGATGAAGATGTGGCTCAGGTTTTCACCACACCAGAATCGGTCAACAAAGTGTTAAGGGCGTTGATTAAGTCAATGCCACAAGCAGCAAACGGCGAAACAGCCTAACAACCTCGTTGCATCGGACAGTTGTAAGCCGTCTTATCAAAGGTATAGTCAACTCCAGCAAGTAGATGAAAGCAGACTATTTCGAGGAATCGCTTTTTTGTGAGTTGGAGGAGCTTCTACTGAGTACTATTCACTAGTCAAGTTTTGCATAAAAAAGGCTCAAGCATTGCTGCCTGAGCCTTTTCTAGATTCAACGAAATGACTTTCGCCTACTTAGCTTAGTACAGCTTTGCGTAAAATCGTGGCGAATTGAGGGTTGAAATTTAAACGCAGAGGGGAGGGGGCGCGTTGCGGGGGTTCCCACGCCACTTGCTTCAAGCAGGTGTTCCCGTCCAACGCAGTGGCTCCCCGTTGTAGCGACTGCCGTCACGCAGAGGTAAGCACAAAGGTACGCAGAGAATTCGCTACGAATTAATGAAATGTTGTACTTAGTAGCGATTACGGTTGTAGCCACCGCCACCACCACGATTACCACCACCGAAGGAATTACCTCGGTCTTCTCTAGGCTTGGCCTTATTCACTTTAAGGTCACGACCCAGCCATTCAGCACCATCAAGCGCTTCAATGGCTTTTGTTTCTTCATCTTCTGAACTCATTTCCACGAAAGCAAAGCCGCGTAAACGACCTGTTTCACGGTCAGTAGGTAGCTGAACACGCTTTACAGCACCATATTCTGCAAATACAGCACTCAGCGCATCTTGTGTAACTTCATAGGAGAGGTTACCAACGTAAATTGACATTAAATGTCTCCAAAATCATAAGTTTGTAGAGATTTAGATTTCGGAGAGAAGTCTGTAATACCAAAAGGGAAAAGCCTGTCAATACTAAAAACAAACACTGTCGCCGAATTAATTCTCATTTCACTTCCCATGATGACATAGCAACTAACTTTCTGGGGGAAATTTTCAAAACTGTTATAAAAAGTTATATAGCAGTCCGCTTTGATTTTTGAAACCTTCATTCTTGCTGTTGTTGCTATGGTATTTATCGTAAATTAAAGGGTTTAAGACCCGCAACGTCAACACGTAGTTCAGTTTCAGTCGGGGTTTAAATCCCCTTATGTAACTCTCTTCAATTTTGAATACAACGACTTGCTCAGTATAAGTTTTGAATACTTCGGCTACGCCCTTCTCTACGAGAGGCTGCGCCAACGGCTACGCTCAGGACAAGCTCAGTACAAGTTTTGAATTTTGAATTTTTAACGCCCTGTTTCTTGCCATATTACGCAAGAGGCATAAGAAAAAATAGTGTTTTCTAATACATTATAGACCCAAAAAGCAGTAAATATTTAATATTCTTAATAATTTAATTACTATAAATACGAGTATTTATGCAAGAATAAAAAATATGTAAAAACAACGGTAATTATTTTAATACCGTGCATATTTATGATATAAGGCAAAAAAATCATATCTTTAGAAAAATCCGGGTTTCTCCTATGGGTAGATTTCAGAAAACTGACAAATATTTATACTAAGTTTATAATTTATTATCTGCAAGAAGATTTTCTACCTCTGCGTAAGAAGTAGAGCGGTGAGAAGTTTTGGATTTTTATGGAAAAACAGTAATTTCTGATACAGAAAGTTCCTGTGAGACAGCTTACGAATTCTCGCCGTTTTTTGTTAATTAAATCTCTCAAAATTACTTGGTAAAACACGGCTGTTTAACCCCAAAAGCTCCCCAATAAGAGAAAAATAAATGATTTTGGATATGAATAAGCCGCACAAGCAGGTGAAAATTACAGATTCGGTAGCCGCCAACCAGCTCATTAATATCCAGTTAAATTCAGTTGTGAAGACTGAGGTAGCTATGCCTGAGGTGGTCACTGAGCCTTGGGAGAGCGTAGCCGTTGGCGCAGCCTCTCGTAGAGAAGGGCGCAGCCGAAGTGCGGGCTGCGCCTACGCAGATTTAAAGAGTAGACTTCTTGCAAACAGCAATAGTGCAACAGGTGGAAAAGGTAAAGGAAATTACTTACTTTTCTCCACCTCTGTAAAAAGTTTATTCATTTCTTGTTTGCTAGGTATAGCACTGCTGACGGCAAGTTGCGGCTCGTCGCCCAAAGAATCAGCAGATGCACAATCTCAGAGTCCTGGTAGTAAGGAACGCACTGGTGTAACACCTGTAGATGTGGCGATCGCTCGAACAGACTTGCTCGAAAAACAACTAGAATACACAGGTAATACAACACCCTTTCGGATTGTATCAGTGCGATCGCAGGTAGAAGCCCGGCTGTTGGCTTTGAACTTAGATGTGGGCGATCCGGTAAAGCTTGGGCAAAACGTCGGGCGGTTAGATGATGCTATACTTTCGACCGAATTAAAGCAAGCAGAAGCAGAATTAGCAGCCCTCAAATCAGAAGTAGCTAGAGCAACCAATCAGGTAAGCAATGCCCGTGCAGACGTTGAACGGGCGCGGCTAGAAGTGGTACAAGCTCAGGCAGACTCCCAACGGCAGCAGAGGTTGTTCAAAGCTGGAGCGATCGCTGAACAAACTGCCCAGCAAGCACGTACCGAGGCAAAAACAGCTGCCCAGGCACTGCGGGCAGCCCAAGAACAAGTGCGTACAGAACAGCAAGCCGTCGCCGCCGCCAAAGGTAGAGTACTTGCTCAACAAGCATTGGTTGCTCAAACCAAAGAGCGCAGTTCTTACGCTCGGCTGACATCCCCCATCACTGGCATAGTCACAGAAAAGGTAACAGAACCCGGCAACCTTCTGCAACCAGGTAACGAAGTCTTAAAAATTGGCGACTTTAACCGTGTCAAAGTCGCCCTTGCAGTTTCGGAGTTAGAACTGGCACAAATTCAGGTTGGACAGTCTGTACAAGTGCGCTTAGATGCCTTCCCCAACGAAAGATTAATTGGCAGAGTTACGCGCATTTCCCCAGCTGCCGATGCCACAGCTCGCTTGATACCTGTAGAAGTAGTGATTCTCAACACTCAAGGGAAAATTGGTAGTGGACTGCTGGCGCGAGTCAATTTTGAAAACCAGACTCAACAGCGCGTAGTAGTGCCGCAAACAGCTATTCAGAAACAAGCAGCCACTAATAACTCCAAGGGAACAGGGGAGACGCAAACAAATGTACCGCAGGACTCTTCCCCAGCTAACACATCTAGGATAGCAGAAGCAAAGTCACAAGATCCAAGTGGGACAATATTTGTCGTCAAAGACACAGAAGGCAAAACCAAGGTAACA
>NZ_JAIVFR010000147.1 GCF_020829685.1 Nostoc sp. CHAB 5715
GCTAAATCGAACGCGAGTGCGTCTCCAAAGGAGAAGATTTAGTGAGGGTCTTAAACCCTTTTATTAATCTGCTGGTAGAGTTGCTACCTCTGCGTTATCTGCTTTTTTGTACAGAATTCGATTCTGAATTCTAAGTCCTGACTCCTGAATTATTTTCTGAGAAGTCAAATACGCTGGTAAACAATTTCCGAGTCAGAAATTGATTGTTTTATCATATTTCTGTCTTTATTAACCAGAGCGTATTCCATACATTTAATGATTGCTAGAAATCCCCAAAACCCAAAGAGTCTGCCAGGGAAAATTTTTTCTGTCTAGAAGTATATTAGGAGATTGACATTCCATGTAATATTCATAGGAGATTACACATTTTCGCGGAGTTATTAGATCAAAGTTTTAACTGGTCTGATTTCCAGTTTGACACTACTGAGTTTAAATGTTGTCGGTTTATCTCAGGTACAGGCTCAAACACAAGGATTTGAGCTTCAAGAAGTTCTAGTAACTCTTTTCGGAAATGGTTGCCCAAACGGAACAGCAAAGGGAATTTTAAATGGAGATACTCTTTCAATAGCATTTTCTGAGTTTGAAGCTTTAGCTTTACCTCCTAAGGTTGTATCAAAATCCTGCAATCTGCGGATCGGACTTAATGTACCTTTTGGATTGAACGTTCAGCCGATTAACGTTAAGTATCTTGCCTTTGCAGATGTGCCTACAGGAGGCAGTGCTAACCTAAATGTGAAAATACTTTTTGAAGGTCAAGAACTTCAAACTATCAATGATCCAAACGCAACGTTTGCGCCTGGCTTTTCAGCTACTTGGAGTAAAGATGTAGGTATTGTATTAGGCACAATAAATGCATGTCAAAACCCAGTAAGTTCGATTTTTGGTATCAATACAAATCTGACGGCAAGAGCTAGAGATATACCTGCAAATCAACAAACCAAAATCCGAATTGATAAAATCGATACAGAAATCGGCCCTGTATTGTTCCAAATAAAGTTCGCTTTTAATCCTTGTTAGGTTTTTTAAATGCATAGTCAGTTTTGCATTTAATTTTTCCCAAAAGCTGATCCCTCTAAAGTTGCTTTACCAACTTATCGAAATATTTCTTCCAATCGCTCTGAAGAAATTTTTGACTCTGTGTCTTGAGACATAGTATTGACAACAAACCTGATAAGCTCTCGTTATTTGAGATGAAAGATATGAAAGTTTTAACTGCTCTTATTTCCAGTTTGACGCTACTGAGTTTAAATGTTGTGGGTTTATCTGAGGTACAGGCTCAAACACCAGCATTTCAGTTTGAAAGTGTTCCAGTAACTGTTTTCGGAAATGGCTGCCCGTCGGGAACTGCCCAAATAAGTTTGGTAGGAAATACTCTGTCTGTAACTTTCCCTCGATTTCAGGCTGTAGCTGTATCTCCTAAGGTTGTATCACAATCTTGCAATCTCAGAATTGGGCTTAATGTGCCTAGAGGCTACAGAGTTCAGCCCATTAACCTGAGGTATTCTGGTTTTACAAATGTGCCTCAGGGGGGTACTGCTGCTTTAAGGGTTAGACCAGTGTTTCAAGGGAAAATAATTCCATCTAGGAATGATCTAAACATAAACTTCCCGTCTGGCTCTTCAGGTGGATGGCTAAAAGATGAAGCTATTACAGGAGATACAATAGACGCGTGTGCTAACCCAGTGAATTCGGTTTTCGGCATCAACACAACTTTGATAGCGCGTGCCACAAATGTAGCTGCGGGGCAGCAAGCCCTAATTAGATTCAATGGGGTTTATAGAATTAGGTTTAATTTGACTCCTTGTTAGTAGGGGCAGATATAGCAGTGCGATGTAGAAAGTCGAAGTTTAGAGGATTAAATTAATCCTCACAAAAATCAATAAAAAGCCAGCGCACCAGCCTCAGTATGATACTGTGCTGGTGTTTTTGTATACTTTTACGCAACTATCTGAACAGCATCTCCGATTATACTGGCTATTGGTGCAATACTACTCGGTTAAGAAAATTTGTAGCGACTGTTTTAAAAGTCAAGCTCACGTTTTGTTTGTGGAGATTTATGAAAGCGATGCCGTTCGCGGAGCGTCTCCAAGAGTTGGCGGGCTATTCGGCGTCGCACCTGTGTACTTGATCGCAGTGCGACAAAGTTTGAAGTACCTCAAAACGACTTTGAAGTACCTCAAAACGACTTTGAAGTACCTCAAAACGACTTTGAAGTACCTCAAAACGACTTTGAAGTACCTCAAAACGACTTTGGAGTACCTCAACACGACTTTGGAGTACCTCAACACGACTTTGAAGTACCTCAAAACGACTTTGAAGTACCTCAAAACGACTTTGAAGTACCTCAAAACGACTTTGAAGTACCTCAAAACGACTTTGAAGTACTTCAACATGACTTTGAGGTATCTGTTGCTTATATAGCAGTCCTAAATCATTCGTGAGAATTTGAGATCGTTTTAAATCAGTTATCAGTTATCAGTTATCAGTTATCAAAGCGTATGGTGAGGAGTTGTTACCCACCACCAACGCATACCACCAATTGGTGTGGTGTTTCGTCAAGGATTTAACTGATAACTGTTTACTGTTCACTGTTCACTGTTAACCTTCCTGTAGTCCCCCCGATGAAGAAGCTACGGTGTATACACAAGTCCTATCTGCAAAGGTTTCAAGCTTTATAGACCCAATAAATTGTCATGAAGAGCGCAGCGATAGCTTCGCTTAGTAATCGCATAATCTCGTAGTTTTTGCGATTGCTTCGTCGTTCCTCCTCGCAATGACAGGCTGACAAAGCGCTCCAACAGCTTAGAGCTAGACGACGAAACCAAGTGTGAGGTGTAATTTTCAGACTTGTGTATACACGGTAGCGATGAAGAAGGGGGGACAGTCTACCACTGCTTCTAAGATACAAGGTTGGGTTGAACTTTAGTGTTACCCAACAAACCCCTGAAAATGTCCCTGCCTTAAGTCAACTAAATTGAATAAGACAGAGGGAAGGACTTGGCATCTTTTGGCTTGACATACACGCGTTGTTTCGGTTCTAACTCTAATTGGTTGAAGCGATCGCGTGTTAAATGGGCCATCACCACTTGCCCGTCATCAAAAGTTAATTCTACCTGAATTTCCCAACCTAAATGTATCAAACGGCTCACTGTCGCAGGTGTAGTAGCACCGTTGGCAACCTTTTCCAAAATCACATCTTGCGGACGCAAAAATACTTGTGGATGTGGCGCATCAAATCCGCTACTTTGAAAAATCTTTGAGTTGCTGGGTAACACATTCACCGGCCCAATGAAGCTCATCACAAATGCGGTGGCAGGATTATCGTAAATTTCTGCTGGTGTCCCCACCTGTTCTACACGTCCTTTATTCATGACCACAACTTCATCGGAGACTTCCATTGCTTCTTCTTGGTCGTGAGTGACAAAAACTGTGGTAACATGAACCTCATCATGGAGGTTGCGTAACCATGCCCGTAAGTCTTTGCGGACTTTCGCATCGAGTGCGCCAAAGGGTTCATCTAGCAATAATACTTCGGGTTCTACTGCCAGTGCCCTTGCTAATGCTACCCGTTGTCTTTGACCACCAGAAAGTTGTGATGGATAGCGATCGCCTAGTCCAGTCAATTGCACCAATTCTAGTAACTGTTCTACTCGCCCCTTAATTTTCTTTGGCTGTGCCTTACGAATTTCTAAACCAAAGGCAATATTCTGTCTGACAGTTAGATGCTTAAATAGGGCATAGTGCTGAAACACAAAGCCAATATTGCGCTGTTGCACGCTTTGGTATGTAGCGTCCTTACCGATAAGCAGGATTTTGCCGCTATCTGGCATTTCTAAACCTGAAATTAACCGTAGTAGCGTAGATTTACCCGATCCCGATGGGCCGAGCAACGCAACTAGCGAACCACTTTTAATTTCCAGGCTGACCCGATCAACTGCCTTGAAACTCCCGAATTGTTTGGAGACATTTTCAACTACTATACCCACTGCCGCTATACCTCTGCAACTATCTACAGTTCCCTGCTAGGATTACCGTGTCTTATATATACCATAGATAGTTATTTTTGAATAAAAAACTCCACCCACAAGGGGATGGAGTTTTTGGGCATGGGAAATGGGGCATGGGGCATGGGGAAGAAGCTACCAATGCCCTATGCCCTATGCCCCAAGCGACGGGGCGACTATCCCGGAACACCCACTCTTGGGATGGAGTTTCCCGTCGCTTTCAATGAATAAGATTTAGCTAAACCGCGTCTATCTTGAAACCTGTAGTTCTTCGGTGATGAAAAGGATCTGCCCTCATCCCCCAACCCCTTCTCCCAGATTTGGGATTCGGGGAGCCAGAATTTCAAAGTCCCTCTCCCATATCTGGGAGAGGGATTTAGGGTGAGGGCAAAAACTACGGTTCTCAACTTAGATGAGGTTTACTTCTGAGTTCTAGCGTAGTACAGCATGAAATTTCAGTTTACCCAGGAGGCTAAGTTTTTGTTCAAGACTAAACACAAAAACTTCATAATTTCCTGCTTCTGGAAACTGACAGGAGATTTCAGTTTCCCCTCGTGCATTCCATTGACTCTGGCATTTTTTGAAATCTTGTAGTCTTCGTTGGTTATCTTGATTATCTTCTAGCAAATTCCCAGATCCTGGCAAGTCCCAAAGTGAAGACTCGACTTTTTGTGCTTTAGTAAAGAGGGCAACAATCTTCTTCTGGTAATTTGGAGAACTGGCAATTTTAATTGCAGCGACTTTTTGAACATTTGTTTGATATTCAGTTGGGGAAATTAGCATTAACTCATCCATGAAAAACTGAGGTGTCAGAATTGGCTTGTTTTCAAAAGTCTTGTAGTCTTCACGACGATGTAAAAGTTGCCAATTTAACTGCTGAGGAAAATGACTTATGCTCATTACTTGAGGAGGAAGTATGAGATAGTCTGCACTATATGAACCAAGTTCGCTAGAATCACCATCATCCCAGGTTGTATCAACTAATTGCCAATTATCTAAAATTTTGACTGCATTCCAAGCATGGTTTGTCCAATCATAATCAGAATGTATCAGTCTAAATACCTTAGGAATTAAGTCTATGGGGGCTAAGTCTCGACGAATTTTCCCTCTGACATAAACAACATCTGCACCCATAGATCGCCCCAATGCCATGAATAAATTAGCATAGCCCTCGCAAACTCCTTTGTGAGTGAAAAAAACAGTTCGAGCATCTTGAGCAGGTCTTCTTCCCGTTTTCAGCACATCTAAATCATAAGTAACCCGACTAACAACATAGTCATGTATAGCTTTAATTCGTAAGTATGGGTCTGATTCCTGTTTAACAATATATTTAGCAACAGATTCAATAGTTGTTTCAATATTGGATGGCATATTGGCAACAATTGGATGAATTATTGTATTCTCTTTCCACGGCCAAGGTGAATTTAATCTAGGAGGTTCAGGTTTATATACTATACCAGTAACAAAACCATTAAGTGGGTTAATAATTAGAGATGGATTACTTTGAGAAATTAGTGCCATCAGCAGTAAACTATAACCTAGCCAATATTTACCCTTGATCCGTTTTAAACGACTAAATTGCCAAATTTTTAAAGAAAATAGAGAAGATTGATAACGACTTTTCGATGTTTGATATTTAATAATATAAGTAACTATATTGAGAATTAAAATTAGTCCAACGATGCTTAAAAAAAGCGTTGTTACGCTAATAGCTGAATTGCCTATTTTCCAAATGGGATTACCTTGAAAAAACAAATATGCAAACCCACTCACTATACCCATAAGCAGCAAAAGCATCCCAATCTGAACGATGCGTTTTCTGTTTTTCTGCTTCAGTTTACGAACTTCTTCTAGAATATGGTTTTCAAGATTATTAGGCATAAAATAAATACCTTTGTGAACAATAATGATTAAGGAAAGTAGTTGATTAATGGTACATTGAAGAAGAATTCAGAAGTCAGAATTCAGGAGCGGAGCCGGAGACGCTCCGCCTCCGGTCAGAATCAATTAGTGGGGGATTCAAACCCACCACTTTCTTGTTGACCACTAAATCTTCTCTTTCAGAGACGCTGCGCGAACGATTTAGTGGGGGTGCAAAAACGCCGTTTATTCATCCGCCAGCGATGCACTGAGCGTAGCCGAAGTGTCACACAGAATTCAATTCTGAATTCTGGCTCCTGACTCCTGAATTCTGTTTTGATAAATTATACATTGAAATTGAAATTTACCTTAACTAAATTACCCATCTCGGTTTTTGTATCGAAACATTAAGGAATATTGCATTTCAGTAGAAACCTGAAGGTAAAGCGCCAAATCAGCAGAAAGACCGTGGTAGTATGCTCTCGGTAAATGTGAAGATTGGGAGAAAGACCTTTGACACTACGGGTTGCTGTTATTGGGTCAGGCCCTGCTGGTTCATCTGCCGCAGAAACACTGGCAGCCTCTGGGATTGAAACCTACCTGTTTGAGCGGAAGCTAGACAATGCAAAGCCTTGTGGGGGTGCAATTCCTTTATGTATGGTGAGTGAATTTGACTTGCCACCAGAGATTATTGATCGCCGGGTACGGAAGATGAAAATGATTTCGCCTTCCAATCGTGAGGTTGATATCAATCTGGTAAATGAAGAAGAATATATAGGAATGTGCCGCCGAGAAGTACTAGATGGCTTTTTGCGCGATCGCGCGGCAAAAGTCGGCGCAAATTTAATTAATGCCACTGTTCATAAACTTGATATACCAGGAAACAATACTGATCCCTATACCATCCATTACGTTGACCATACAGAAGGGATATCACAGGGTATTGCCAAAACTCTGAAGGTGGATCTAATTATTGGGGCGGATGGGGCTAATTCTCGCGTTGCTAAAGAAATGGACGCTGGGGATTACAATTATGCGATCGCTTTCCAAGAGCGAATTCGCTTACCCGAAGACAAAATGACCTACTATAACGACCTCGCCGAAATGTATGTCGGTGATGACGTTTCTACTGATTTCTACGCTTGGGTTTTCCCCAAATATGACCACGTAGCTGTCGGTACTGGTACAATGCAAATCAATAAAGCCAGCATCAAACAGTTACAAGCAGGTATCCGCGCTCGTGCTTGGGAGAAGCTAGCAGGTGGTAAAATCATCAAAGTTGAAGCCCACCCCATTCCTGAACATCCCCGTCCCCGTCGTGTTGTCGGTCGCATCGCTTTGGTGGGAGATGCTGCTGGTTATGTTACCAAGTCTTCTGGTGAAGGTATTTATTTTGCCGCTAAATCTGGGCGGATGTGTGCGGAAACTATTGTAGAAGCATCTAATAGTGGTAGCCGTATTCCTACAGAAAATGACCTGAAGGTTTACCTGAAACGTTGGGATAAAAAATACGGACTCACTTACAAGGTGCTGGACATTCTGCAAAGCGTGTTCTATCGTTCCGATGCTACCCGCGAGGCATTTGTGGAAATGTGCGATGACCTCGATGTGCAGCGATTGACATTCGATAGCTATCTGTATAAGACGGTTGTCCCAGCTAATCCTATCACCCAACTGAAAATTACTGCCAAAACCATTGGTAGTCTAATTCGGGGTAATGCCCTTGCACCTTAACTGAGTGCGGAATACGGGAACTTGCAACAAAGAAATTACCCAATTTTGTGGGGCGGGCATCCTGCCCGTCCATCAATTAACTATAGTCTACACGCTTTACAAAAAATTACAACATAAAGTAATAGACATCTGTGAAAAAGAATGTAGAGACGTAGCAGTGCTACGTCTCTACAAGGGTTCTGGGTGACGCATATTTAATTTATGGGAATGTCCATTTGATTTTCACAAATCAAATGGTATTACAGCAGTTTTCATGTATTTGAACCACATCTGTTGTAGGGGCACAGCAATGCTCATTGGTGTCAACAAAAGCCTAGAAATAGCAAAACTTTCGGCTTGATATCATGTCCGCATAAATAGTTATGCTAACCACAGTCATTACACCCCACCCCTAGCCCCTCCCCGCTCTTCGGGAGGGGAGACAAAGCGTAGCTTTGGCGGGGTGGGGTTCTTCGGGTTTAATAAGCAATCAAGCGGACATGATATGACTCACCCGCCTGGAACTAAAGTTCCAGGCTAATAGCTAAAGTCTACTAAAGTAGACTAAAGATTTTTCGGATTATTTAGTCATCTAAAGATGACTTTCGCTATTAGCAAGGAACTTCAGTTCCTTGCGGGACATGGCTTTTACGTTAAGTTGACACGTATGAGCTGGCTCGTGCCCCTACCGCGTGGTCTATTTACCTGAAAATAGCTGTAAAATAAGTTTGGTCAAGTTATGTATAGCAGAAACTCGCCTATGATCACAGATAGTTGTAGCAGGCAACTAGATGCCAGTCGTAGTAGCCAAGTTGTATGTAGAATATCGAGATGATGCTTATTGGGTTAGAGATACCCGAATTTCCCTTGACTCTGTTGTATATGCCTTCCAAAGTGGGCAGTCACCTGAAAGCATTGTTCAGTCTTTCCCCCTGCTGAGACTTGAACAAGTTTATGGAGCGATCGCCTTTTATCTAGCCAATCGTGCTGACATTGACGCTTACTTAGCAGCCGAAGAAATAGCTTTTGATACCATGCCTCAACCGCTACAGGCTATTGATCCTGCTTTATATAACAAGTTGATGGCAGCTAAGGCAGCAAGAAAGGCAGTATAGTGAACATTCGTTACCAAGCCGATGCTGATTTGAATTAGGCGATCGTGACAGGAGTTCTGCGACGAGAATCCACAATTGACTTCCAAAGTGCCTTTACTGCTGGATTGAAAGGTGTAAAAGATCCAGAAGTATTGGCGATCGCCGCCAAGCAGGGGCGGATTCTTGTTAGCCATGATTGCCTTCGGCACGCTTTGCGAACGAAAAACAATGCCATCAGAATTTGCGGAATTTATCGCAAACAATCAAAGTGCAGGAGTTATCATTGTCTCTAGAAAGTTAGCGATTGAAGTCGTTATCGAAGAATTGTTAGTGATTTGGTCAGCATCAAGTGCCGAAGAATGGGTTGATCGCATTGCAAAGCTACCTCTGTGACGCCAGCTAACAAATCGTTGGAGCAGATAGCGTTTCTCAGTCGTATGGAATACAGATTTTTGAGCGCTAATCTGGGATTAAAACCTAGATAAGACTAGGTTTTGTAGTTACTGCTCGTAACCTCCCTGAACGTATACAAATACATCAAGCATTATATACTTGAATATAGATATCTAAAATTGTAGGATCATCTACTCCTCCTCCATCTACAGTTACTCTGTAACCATTGCCAATTACCTCACTGATTTCAGAATTATCTGTTTTGACTGTATATCCGTTTCCTGCAAGTGCATTTATATATTGTCCATCGGAACCTGACCAAAATCGGAAGTTGGGAGCAGATGCACCGACAATTGTGATTACAGGAACATTGCCTTGTTCTAAAGTTCTTCCGCCGTTATTAAAAGATTTTGACTTAACTGTCTGTCCTGACTCGACGGTTCCGCTTATTTCTTGTTGGTCACCGCCAGTAGCTTGATCGAGGTCATAGAATATTGGTGTACCACTTGTGTGATTTATAAATGTAAACTGATGGTCACCACCGGTTCTAAATGTAGCCATGTCGATCTCCTTTTCCCATTATTGATTGGGTTTACACATTTACAAAAATTTGATTACGTGAATCAGACTTGTTTGCTTTTCTTCTTTAATTAAGTTAAGTGCAAGCAAAATCAACTTATGCACTTTTGAGATAGGAATGTGAAGTTTTTGCTGAATCTAGAGTACATGCAACCTCTAACTAGACAAACAGGTTCGCAGCTTCCATCCAACGATCTCCCGGCTTTAAGGTGATAAGAAAAATGATTACCAAGTTGAACTAACCAAAGCTAAGTAATCAGACGCAATTAATTACACCAATATGGGCTGAAATTCTTGACTAGACAAGAGTCAGTATGTAATTAATTCTGTCGTGTTACTTACGTTCGACAACCCAACGTTTGGGTAGAAGGATAAAGCCCTTCGCATCAGTTGGACGACGTACAACCTCATAAAATCCAACGGTAAGTGTCCATGACTAATTTCATAAATCTCTCAGCCTGGTATAACCAGGCTGAGGGG